>NZ_JBHWZJ010000068.1:0-25250 GCF_042728415.1 Streptomyces sp. NPDC060198
GCGCCGGAGGGAGCACGGAGCGCCGGATCAGAGCGCCGGGTAGGCGTTCTTCATGAGCTCCTGGAACTGGGCGGAGAACCACTGTCCGGAGATCGGGGCGTTCGGCAGCGCGCCGGAGAGGCTGTTGCCGTTGCGGGCGTTGCCCGTGTAGGTCGGGTCGCACATCCGGTCGAAGCCCTTGCCCTCGTCGTTCGCGATGGCCGAGCTGGAACCGTCGGACTCCCCCGGGGGCTTCATCCAGACGTACGCGTCGATGCCCGGCTCCGGCGAGGCCGTCGGCCGCTCGCCGAGCCCGGCGCCGGACTGGTTGCACCAGTTGCCCATGTGAATGCGGCGGTCGACGCGTCCACCGTCGACGTAGGTGTCCACGCTCGTGGTGCTGCCCGCGGCGGTCGGACGGGCCGTGCCGCCCCAGCCGTTGCGGGAGGTGTCGATCAGCATGCCGATCTTCGAGTCGAAACCGACCGAGACCAGCTTGTTCCGGAAGCCCTGGGCGAACGACAGCTCGTCCGTGTAGCGGTTCCAGTCGACCCACTTCGACTGGCGGACGGAGGTGCCGTTCACCGAGTCGTCGATGGCGAAGAACGGCTCCTTCAGAGCGCTGTAGTTGGCCGTGTTGGTGATGAAGCCATGGACGTCGGCGGGCGTGGCGCCCTCCGCGGTCGCCGCGGCCAGGAAGGTGTCGGCGGAGGGGCCGAAGTTGTCGTCCCAGCCGATCCATCCGTGGTGGCCGGCATCGATGTAGTTGTAGACGTTGGGCGCGTCGCCGAGCTTGTTCAGGGCGTAGCCGACGCCCTTCACGTAGTTGCCGTTGGCCTTCATCACGTCGCAGTTGGCCGTGGCGGTGGCGCGGCCCGAGGTGTTGGTGACCAGGTTGGGCAGGGAGTCGATCTCGACGGTGGTGACGATGCGCAGGCTCGCGTACTTCGAGTCCTTCAGGATCGCCGCGATCGGGTCGATGTACTCGGACTTGTAGCGGGGCAGGTCGTCCGGGCCGAGCTCACCGTTGGAGGCGAGCGCGGCGCAGTCGCGGCCCGGGAGGTCGTAGATCACGAGCTGGACGACCATCTCGCCGCTGCCCTTCTGGGCGAGCGCGGCGTCGAGGTGGTCGCGCAGACCCATGGAGCTGCCCGCGCCCTCGATCGCGGCGATGCGGTCGAGCCACACACCGGTGGGCTGGTCGGCGACACGGCTGCCGCCCGGCTCTGCCGCGGCCTTCGCCGACCACTCCGGGTTCACGTAGACCTTGGCGCCGGCGTACGGGTTGTCGACGAGGGAGCCCGCGGGGGTGCCCGGGTCGGTCGGGTCCGTGGGGTCGGTCGGGTCCGTCGGATCGGTCGGGTCGACCGCTCCGGCGTTACAGGTGACGCCGTTCAGCTTGAACGTCGAGGGCACCGCGCTGTTGCCGTTGCCCGACGCGTTGAAGCCGAAGGAGGCCGAAGCTCCGGTCGCCAGTGCTCCGTTGTACGTGAGGTTCTTCGCGGTCACGGCGGACCCGCTCTGGGTCACCGTGGCGTTCCATCCCTGACTGACCTGCTCGGAGCCGGCGAACGACCACTCCAGCTGCCACGAGGAGACGGCGGCGCTGTTGTTGGTCACGGTCACCGCGGCGGTGAGGCCACCGTTCCACTGGCTCTGGATCTTGTAGTCCACGGAACACGCAGGGGCGGCGGCCGCCGAGGCGGAGAAGGGCCCGGCGGCGGTCCCGGCGGCAGCCACGAGGGCTGCGGCCGCGAGAAGCGCGGTCCGTGATCGATACATGGTGGTGCGGCTCATGAGATTTCCGTTTCCTGTTGGTGGGCCGAGGCGAGCAGGTGGCCCCGCGGCCCGATTCCGTACACGACGGGTGTGCCGTCGTCATCACTGGTCGAGGACGGACCGGAGAGCAGTCCCACGTGGTCCGGATCCGTCCGGGGTTACGAGTCCGCGGTCGTGAACACTTCATGACCCGGCCGGCGGGACAGGTGTTCTCGCCCGGCTGTCCGAAGAAGAAGAGAACGTCGGCGGCGGTGCGGTCGCGGCGGTGGAGCATTCCGGCAGCTCTCGCCCGTGCGGGTGCCGGGCTTCAGCTGGTCGGGGCGCGCTGCTCCGTACGTTCCCGGACGCCGGGGCGGTCGGGGACCGAACCACGCGTCGGGAACCGGCTTTTGGCACGTGGCGTGCGCGAGGAGGGGAGGGCCTGCCGCCGAATCGGCGGTGTACCGGTCCGTGGCCTCACGATGTGGCCGGGCAGTCTTGCCGTGGGTTCTCGAAACTCCGGACGAGATTCCCCGACGGCGTGACGCAATTGTTTCCGCATTTCGTGGATCGATGTTTTCAGGTCCAGTCGGCACTCCTCGGTCAGGGGAATTCGAGCGGTTTGGACGCGCCGTTCCGAGAGGGTGCGGACGGGTGCGTCGTCGGCGGGACCATCGGGAATTCCGGGGTCCCGTGTGTATGAACCCGCCGCCGGAGTGGTCGACTCCGGGGAGGCGCCGGGTGGCGCGGTCCTCGGCGGCGAGCTGAGCGTCCGGGAGGTTCGTCCCGGGCGCACCGGCGGCCGGCGCGGACGAATCGGGGATCCGTCACGTCGGTCGGGTCGGTGGGGTCTGCCGGATCGGGTCAAAGATCCGTGGGGTCGGTCGGATCCGGGTCCGGATCCGCGCTGGAGAAGCGTCGCTGAGCGTGAACGCCTGCGGTTCGATGCCGTGTTCAGAGCCATACCGCTGTCGATGGAGCCCGCCGGGCCTCTCGCACCCGCTGCGAGAGAACCGTTCTGGGATCCATCGGCCGCGGTGACGGTCCCGCCGGACCGCGACCACCGGGCGTACCGGCTCCGAGCCGCTGCCCGGTCGTCGGGCAGGAGTCGAGCCCGAGATTCCAACCAGCAGAGGAAGAAGCCGATGCGATCAGTCGGGTGGTCTCCCGGAAGTCACCCTGCCGCTGCCGGTGAAGGTGTGGTCCACCGTGCGGAGAGAGGTCGTTCCGGAGGCCCGGGCCACGGGTCCGGCGGTGAAGCCGGCCGTGGCCGGAACTGCTCCGTGAAGCAGGCGTAACACGTACTGCGCATGTGGACGGAAAGTGGAGGGTGTTGCCTGAGCGACTCCGTCAGGCCGGGTGTGCCCCCTACGGCACACCGACTGATGGAACCGCTCCCACTGGTCGGCCATGACGTTAGAGCGTCAACTGATGTTGGTCAACAGGCCAGTTCTGAACTCGATCAGTCGAATTTATTCGACTCTTCAAGTCTCTTGACTCCGAATTTCCGTCTCCCCATGCTGGGAGCGCTCCCACTGGTTCAAGGCTTGTGTTCAATTCCCGCACACCCCCTGCATCCCCCGCATGATCGTCAGATCCGAGAGGAGGAACCCACGCATGCCATCGGGACGCGCACGAAGTACGTGGGCATCGACACGACCCGGGAGAACCGGGAAAAGCGGAGCGCGCTCGCACCGGGTGCGGACCGTGCTCGCGACGGCACTCCTCCTTCTTCCGGCGGACGACGGCCTTGGCCGGAACGCAGGCACAGGCGGCCTTCGTCCGGTGCGGTGCCGGCTGCAGGACCGGCGACCGGAGCTCGGGCCGCACCGCCGGGCTCACCCTCACCAACCGCGGTGCCACGGCCCTGGGCGGCTGACCCCTCACGCACCAGCAGGCGGGGAGCAGGCGGCTCACGAACTGCCGGCACGGCACCCGGTCCCAGGCGGGCAAGGCCGTCACCTCTTCGACGGCAGGTGGGACCACCGCCAGGCCGGCGCCGGCACCGGGGGCCCGGGACCCGCGCCGACCACAACCGCTTCGACGACCCGGTTCACGCCCCCAGTGGCTGGACCGGCACGATGCCGAACGACGAGACCGGCGACGGCAAGTCCACCTTTCTGTCACTCCATTCCTTCTCCAAGAACTACCCGAAGCGGCCGGAGGTGCAGGCCCACCCGGACGGCGGGGCCGCTCCGGTCCTCGTCCACCGGGCCGGGCCCGGCAGCGCACTCGCCCCGGGGGCGTATTTCGACCTCCTGGAGTGAGTGATCCGAGCAGGCGGAGGTGCGGGTTGAACGGGACGCCCCGCACCTCCGCCGTTCCACCCCCCGGCGGGCCCGCCCCTGGCCCGCCGGGGACACCCGTTCGGACCCCGGTGGATTGCCCCCCGGGGCGCGCCGCGCCAGGTTGGCGGTGACGTCTACCGAGCCGGAGACGCCCCGAGAATCCGCCGAGGAGGAGCCGCATGGCCGACGGTCGGTGGAGCCCGGGACACGTCTCACCCGAGGTGGCGGAGTTCCAGCCCGTCCTGGACGTCGTGGAGCCCGCACGCCAGCGTCGGCTCACCGTACTGCTCCGGTTCCTGCTGCTCCTGCCGCACTTCGTCGTCCTCTTCTTCCTCTCCGTCGTGGCGGCCGTCATGGTGGTCGTCGGCTGGTTCTCCGCCCTCGTCCTCGGCCGTCTGCCCGACCCCGTCTTCCGCTTCCTCGCGGGACGGCTCGGCTACCAGACGCGCGTCCTCGCCAACGAGATGCTGCTGGTGGACCGTTACCCGCCCTTCTCGTTCCGGGCGCCGGGGGACTACCCCGTGCGCGTCGAGGTGCGCCCCACCGGGCTCAACCGGCTCGCCGTCCTTTTCCGGCTGCTCCTGATGATCCCCGCGCTGGTCGTCCAGGCCCTCGCCGTCACCGGCTGGTTCACCCTCTCCTTCGTCTGGTGGCTCGTCACCCTGATCCTCGGCCGGATGCCGAAACCCCTGTTCGAGGCCACCGCCGCCACCCTGCGCTACCAGATGCGGTTCGAGGCTTACGCGTCGATGCTCACCCCCGCCTACCCCAAGGGCCTCTTCGGCGACGACGGCCTGGAGGCCGTCCCGCACGGCAACGGTTCCGCGACCCGCCCGCTGATCATGGGCCGGGCGGGCGGGATGCTCGTCGTCCTCTTCCTCGTGCTCGGCCTCGCGAGCAGCGTCACCTGGTCCACCGTCCCCCACGACGACCAACCCTCCGGCACCTACCGGCTGCACCGGTGGAAAGGCTTCGCGATCCGGGCCGCCGCCGGGCATCATCGCCCGATGACATGGACAGCGCCTGAACCCGGACCCACACCCGACGCCCTGAACGCCCCGGAGCGCGAGACCCTCACCTCGTTCCTCGACTCCTACCGCGCGGGCCTGCTGCGCAAGTGCGCCGGGCTGACCGGCGAGCAGCTGGCGCGGCAGACCACCGAACCCTCCAACCTCAGCCTGCTCGGCCTCGTACGGCACATGGCCAAGGTCGAACGGATCTGGTTCCGCGAGAGGTTCGCCGGACAGGACCTGCCACCGATGTACGATCCGGCCAAGGGCAAGGACGCGGACTTCGAGGACCTCGTCCCCGAGCGTGCCGAGGAAGACTACGCACGCCTGCTGGAGGAAGTCCGGCTCGCGGACGAGGTGATCGCCGCCGCTTCGCTCGACGACACCTTCGTCCATCGGGGGGAGACGTACTCACTTCGACTGATCCACGTCCACCTCATCGCCGAGTACGCCCGGCACTCCGGCCACGCCGACCTGCTGCGGGAGCGGCTGGACGGTGTGACCGGCGACTGAAACCCGTACGAGTCCTCCGGGAACAGCGTGAGTTGGGGGCGCGCGGGTGGACTGAACGGGCGTGTACGGGTCAGACGAAGAGCATGACGTCCACCGGTACGGAACCAGACAGCTCCGAGCGGCGCGGCGACGGGCCCGCCGCCCGCCCGCCCGCGAAGAAGCGGGGATGGGCCAAGGCCCTCGGCATCTGCGCCGTGGTCTTGGCCCTCCTGTTCGCAGGCACCCGGCTCAGCCTCGTCCCTGGCCTCGGCGACTTCTTCGGCGAGCGCACGAACGACCGCTCGGGTCCCGCCGTGCTCAAGTCGATCCAGGACATGAGCGCGTACGAGGCGGCCTCCGGCAACTTCCAGGTCGTCGTCGACCTGGAGAAGGACGCCAAGTTCCTCCCCGACGCGATCCGGGGGACGCGCACGCTGTACGTCGGCGCGGGCACCGTCGGTGCCTCCGTCGACCTCGGCAAGGTCGCGAAGGACGGGGTCGTCGTCGACGAGGACCGCACGGAGGCCACGCTCACCCTGCCGCACGCGGTCCTCGGCAAGCCCGCCCTCGATCCGGACCGGTCCTACTCGGTCTCCAAGCAGCGCGGTCTGCTGGACCGCCTGGGCGACTTCTTCTCCGACAACCCCGGCAGTGAGCAGGCGGTCAACAAGCTCGCCGCCCAGCACATCGGTGAGGCAGCGAAGGAGAGCGGCCTCACCGCACGGGCCGAGAAGAACACCGCGAACATGCTCAAGGGCCTCCTCACCTCGCTCGGGTTCACGAAGGTCACCGTCACCTTCGCCGGTCCCGGAGGCTCCTGAGGGCTGTCGGGCTGTCGGGCTGTCGGGCTGTCTCCGCGGGGAGCTCTCCGAACGGACGGTGTCGGCGCGTGAGATGCTCAGCGGCGTGATCAGCGAAGTCGACGAACCACGTAGAGAACTTCTCCTCCGGGACGATCTGGAGGCGGCGGACGTGGTGAGCGCACACCGCGAGGCGCTTCGTGTCCTGCGGGACAGCATCGACTCCGCCCACTTCGATGCCTACAGCGATGCCCCGTGGCCGCGCGAAGTGGTGCCGGCGTACGAGCGTGCGTCGTCGATGGCCGAGCACCGCGTGGCCGGGGGTGTCCGGCCGGCGAAGGGCGATCACGGGATGGGAATCGACGTCGACGTCCGCGACGACGCGCAGTTCGACGTCCTCCTGGCCCTGATCCCTTTCACGATTCACGCGGAGGGGTGGCGACAGGGCCGGGAGATCTTCAGCGCGAGTGACACGGGCACGGCCCTGATGATCGCCGTCACGGCGCAGCAGGAGGCTCTGCTCATGTCGCGTCTCAGCGCGTCGGGTGTGCCGGCGACGGCGTTCACGGGCCAACCCCGCGGCCGACAGGGCCTGTTCGCGCGCTGGTCGCGGCGCCGGTCCGCGTAGCGGCCCGATGGGCGGGCGTGGTTCCGTGGGCGCGTGTCGGCTCACGGGACCACGCCGGTGCGGCCCGAGGGGGCCGGCGGCGCTGCTCGCCGAAGATGTCCGAGGCGATCGGACACCCCACCACCCGCTCCGGTGACGGCTGTCCATCGTCAACGAGCGGAACCACACGCCAATCTTCGTACTTCCGTTCGGTGCTTCATGGTTGTCATCCGGTCGTCGTGCGCTCGGGCGGTCCTCTTGCCAGAGTGGACGGATGAACACATCCGATCTGCTGACCGACGCCTTCGGCCGGGTACGGGACGCGGTGCACGCGGCGGCGGAAGGGCTCTCCGCCGCTGAGCTCAACGCCCGGACCGACGACGGTGCCAACTCCATCGCCTGGCTCGTGTGGCACCTGACCCGGGTCCAGGACGACCATGTCGCGGACGCTTCGGGAGGAGAGCAGGTCTGGTACACCGACGGCTGGGCCGACCGGTTCGGCCTCCCTTTCGACCGTGCCGCCACCGGATACGGACATACCGGCGAGGAGGTCGGCGCCGTGCGGGTCGCCTCCGCGGATCTGCTGCTCGGCTACCACGACGCCGTCCACGAACGCACCCTGGCCTTCGTCGGCGGACTCACCGGCAAGGCGCTGGACCGCATCGTCGACGAGGCGTGGTCCCCGCCGGTGACCCTCGGTGTCCGGCTCGTCAGTGTGGTGGCCGACGATCTCCAGCACGCCGGCCAGGCTGCGTTCGTGCGTGGGGCGCTCCGGCGGACCTGAGACGGATGATCGATCGCTCCGGGTGCGTAAAGACCAGGTCAGAGGTGCGTATGCTCCCGGGTTCGCACACCGGTGCGAGCTCGGGGCTGCGGTGCCATACTCGAAAGCAGCCAGTAGGCAGGCTTGGCATTGTCGAAAGGCGAGACGTCATGAACTGGGCATCGTGGACAACCAGTGGCGTCTTCGCGGGAGCCGGCGGAGTGAGCACCGCCGAGGTGGGCATCGTGACCGGGGATCTGACCGTGCACACGACGTGGTCGGACGAGCAGGCGGCCGTGGCCGTCCAGTTCAGCGGATCCTCCGATTGGTTCACCATGGCGGGCAGCCCCGTTCCGTGCTTCTCCGAAGAGGAGAGCCGCACCTTCCATCAGTGCGTCGTCGAGGCCGTGCGCGCGGGGTCGGGCGCGATGGTCCCCCCACCGAAGGGCGCACCCGCCCAGGCGCCACCGTCGATCGCGTAGTGGGCGGAGCCGCCCCGGGCACCGCCTAGAGTTGCTCACGCAACCGTATCGAGCGGATACGGAGGGTGAGCAGGGTCGAGGAGCGGTGCGATGACAGGGGCGGACGTCTTGCGGAGGAAGCAGAGAAGGCGAACCGGGCCGAAGAAGCAGCGCCCCCTGTGGGTGGAGATCCCGCTGCTGGTCGTCGTGGCGCTCTGCCTCGCCCTGCTCATCAAGACATTCCTGGTCCAGGCGTTCTCCATCCCCTCCGAATCCATGCAGAACACCCTGCAGGAGGGCGACCGGGTTCTCGTCGACAAGCTCACCCCCTGGTTCGGCTCGGAGCCCGAGCGGGGCGAGGTCGTGGTCTTCCACGACCCCGACGGCTGGCTCACGGGCGTCGCGGCCCAGGAGCCGAACGTGGTGCAGCAAGCACTGACCTTCGTGGGGCTGATGCCCTCGGCCC
Source organism: Streptomyces sp. NPDC060198 (assembly GCF_042728415.1). NCBI lineage: Bacteria > Bacillati > Actinomycetota > Actinomycetes > Kitasatosporales > Streptomycetaceae > Streptomyces > Streptomyces sp. NPDC060198. The sequence continues at coordinate 8,625 of NZ_JBHWZJ010000068.1, forward strand.
AGGAGAAGGATCTGATCAAGCGGGTGATCGGAATCGGCGGAGACACCGTCGAGTGCTCCGGAACCGGTCCGCTCCTGCTCAACGGGAAGGCGCTCGTCGAGCCGTACGTCTATCCGGGCAACACCGCGTGCAGCCCGGGCGGGGACGGCGAGTTCAAGGTGACCGTCCCCGAGGGGAAGATCTGGGTGATGGGTGACCACCGCCAGGCCTCCGCGGACTCCCGCTACCACCAGCACGACAAGAACGACGGCATGGTCCCCGAGGACGAAGTGGTCGGACGGGCAGTCGTGGTCGCCTGGCCGGTGGGCCGCTGGGCGACCCTGCCGGTCCCGGCGACCTTCGACCAGCCGGGCATCGAGTCGGCGGCGGTCCCCGGCGGGCCGGGCGGTGTCTGACGGGCGGCGGACGACCGCCGGGCAGGTGAACCGCGCGGGGACCGGCTAACCGAAGCGCAGTACGTAACGCCGCTGCCACGGAGTCTCCACCGCACTCGGGTGGTAGTGCTCCCGGACGAAGTCGACGGCGTCGTGCGGGAGCACTCCGTCCAGTACCGCCAGACACGCCAAGGCTGTCCCCGTGCGTCCCCGCCCGCCCGCGCAGGCCACCTCGACCCTTTCGCCGGCGGCCCTGGTCCACACCTCGTCCAGCAGGTGGCGGGCCGCCGAGCGGTCGGCCGGGAGCCGGAAGTCGGGCCAGCGCAAGAATCGTGACTCCCACGCCACCGGCTCGGGCTCACGGCCCAGCAGATGGACGGAGAACTGGGGCACCTGCCCCGCGGGCAGCGGCCGACGCAGGCCGCGGCCCCGGACGAGGCGCCCCGAGGGCAGACGAAGAACTCCCGGGGCGGCCGCATCCCACGTTTCGCTCATGCCCGTACCCTACCGAGTCGTCATCGAGCCGATCCCGGTACGAATCCTCTCCCGCGCCCGTCCGTCGCGGGGATGCCCGCTCACTGCCCGGGAGCCGTCTCCGGGCCTTCCAGGGGACGCGCCAGCAGCGGAGCGCCGGGCACCTGATGGCCACCACTGGCCAGCATCCGCACCTCGCCCCTGGCGCTGATCTCGGCGCGGACGATGCCGGTCTCGTCCTCGTACACGGGATGCCCCCCTGCTCCGGCGCGCCCGGTCATCCGGACGACGACGACGTCGTCCTCCGCGCCGAGCGTCTGGAAGATGAGTTCGAAACGTTCCGGATAGTCCATGTGGGCCTCCCGATCGGGCACGACGGACGCCGGACCCCTTGGATTCCATTGTTTCTCAGCCTGGCGCTCAGCGCCCGGTCAAGGGAAGGGTTCGTACGTCGCTTCGACGGCTGCCGCCCGGTACCGGGGGCCGGGACGCAGGTGCGGCGGACACGGGCCCAACGGGCGGAGCGGTCCTGTCGATCGGGTGACTCGTCGGAGAGGCACACCATGACTGCTCGCCGACCGGGCTAGGCATGCGCACATGAGACTTGATCCCCCACAGACGAACCGTGTCTTCTCGCGTGCCCGCACCCTCCGTGCGGTCGGCGCCGTCGTGTGCGCCGTCGTCGCCTCGGCGATGGTGACGGGCTGCGGAACGGACGGTGACTCCGTCTCGGCGTCGGCCACTTCGGAGGCCGCGAAGGTCGTTCCGCACCAGGCGACCACCAGCCCGTCTCCCTCCGCCAGCCCGTCCCCGACCCAGCTGAGCCAGGAGCAGCAGAAGCGGAAGGACGTGCTCGACGCCACGAAGATCACCTTCGACAAGGCGGCCAAGGCCGCGGTGGGCGCGGTCTCGGGCAGCAAGCTGGTCGACCTGGAGCTCGGCGGGCTCGACGACGACGACAACGCCAGTGGCAGCCCCAGTCCGACCGGCAGCCCGAGCCCGACGAACAGCCCCAGTCCGACCGGCAGCCCCAGCCCCACGGGCAGCCCGAGTCCCACCGGCAGCGCCAGTGACCCCGAGTGGGTCGCGGAGGTCGCGGAGAAGGACGGCACCGCGCACACCGTCCGGATCAACGCGGTCACCGGGAAGGTCCTGGACACCACCGAGGACGACAACCAGGACGCCGACGACAAGAGCCGGCTCGCCGACATGATCGGCAAGGCCACCCAGACACCGGAGCAGGCGGCGAAGGTGGCCACCGACAAGCAGAAGGGCTGGGTCACCTCCATCGCGCTGGAGGAGAACGACGACGACGTCCTCGTCTGGCAGGTGGACGTCGTGGACTCCTCCTGGAACCAGACCGACTTCGAGATCGACGCGGCCAAGGGAACGATCGTCGGTGAAGTGACCGAGGAGACCGAAGGAAACTGATAGTCCGGTCTTTACCTCCGATTCGGTGGTGTGCCGCCTGGCGCGCCACCGAATCGCTGTTCCTTGGGCAGTTGTGCCCGGTCGCCCGTGCACCGGGTGGGTGCCTCCCGGTGCTCGCGCCGCCGGCAGCCCGGGGGCGCCGGACACGTCACGCCTGATGTCGCTCGGGGCGCAACGCGTGGGCCAGACCGTGCTCCGCGGTGTCCTTGAGCGCCCGGTCGTAGGCCGTCTCGTACGCCGAGTGGCCGGCCGCCTCGCGCGCGAGGAGTTCCCACCGGTCGCGGATCGCTCCCAGCTCCGGAGTACCGCGGTGCGGGTGGCCGACCATCCGCCAGAAGGTCTGCCCCGTCCCCAGGGTGCGCGCCGCGCCCACGCCGTCGCCCTGGGCGGCGATGGCGCCGGCGAGCAGATCGAGCGCAAGCGCGATCCCCAGACTGTCCCGGAGCTGATGCTTACTGGCGAGCATGGCGCGGGCATGGACCTCCGCGTCCCGCGGCCGCCCGTGCATCATGTGTATGAGCGCCAACTGGTGGTCCGCGTAGCCGCGCGCCCAGCGGTCCCCGTACTCCAGACTGATCAACTGGAGCCCGACGGCGTCCTCGTACGCCTCGTCGAGCCGGCCCAGGGCCGTCAGCGCGAAGAGCCGTATCACCCGGCAGCGCAGGACGGACGGAGCGGCGGAGGGTTCCACCGGCAACTCGCGCAGCGCGCCGTCGCTCACCGCCAGCGCCGCCTGCGGCCGGCCCGCCATGAGGTGGTTGAAGCTCACCGTGTGCGCGGCGGAAAGGATCGATTCGGCATCCGCGTCCTCCCGCGCGGAACGGGCACACTCCTCCCCGACCTCGGACGCCGTCCCGTGGTCCCCCTGGAGGGTGAGGGTGACACCGAGGGCCCACAGGGCCCGGGTCCGGTCTTTGCCGCCGCTCGGGTGCAGGGCGAGTACCCGTTCCAGGTACGAACGCGCCTGGTGGAGGTGACCGCAGCAGCTCCAGAACAGCCCGGCCTGCCCCGCCATGCGCAGAGCCAAGGCCGGGGAGGCCACCAGGAGATGGTCCAGAGCGGCCGACAGGTCCGTGTGGCTCTCGTCCATCCGCCGGTAGCGGGCGAGCTGACGGGGACTCAGCCACCCTCGGTGCGACTGGTCCGCCACATCGGCGAAGTGCACGGCGTGCCGGTCGGCGAGCACCCCGTCCTCCGCCAGTTCCCTCAGCCACATGGCACCGTACTCGCGCAGCGTGTCGAGCATGCGGTAGCCGGCGCCGTCCCGCTGGAGAACCGACTGCGCGGCGAGTCTCTCCAGGCCGCGTGCCACCTCGTCCGTGGTGAGCGGTCCGCCGGAGCAGACCACCTGTGCGTCCGTCAGCCGGATCCCTCCGTGGAAGACGGAGAGCCGGGCCCACAGCAGCCGTTCGAGCGGGGTGCAGAGTTCGTGGCTCCAGCCGACCGTCGTCCGCAGTGCCCGGTGACGCCTGGGCCAGGTCGTGTCGTCCACGAGTGTGTCGAGCCGCGAGCCGAGCAGTTCCAGGAGCTCCTCCACCTCCGACTCCCGCAGCCGGGCACAAGCGAGTTCGACGGCCAGCGGGATGCCTTCGAGGCGCCGGCAGATCTCGCCCACGGCGGCCGCCGCCCGCGGCGCGTCGAGCCGCCGGGCCGGGGCGGTGAGCGCGGCCCGTTCACGGAAGAGGCGTTGCGCGTCGCTTCCGGTGGCCAGCGGCGGTACGTCCACCGCGTACTCGCCCGCGACGTCCAGGGGTTCCCGGCTGGTCGCGAGCACAGTCAGCCCCGGCGCCGCGGCGAGCAGCCTCTCCACCAGATCACGGCAGGCCGTCAGGACCCGTTCGCAGCAGTCCAGGACGAGCAGCAGCCGCTGGTCGGCGAGCCATTCGCTGAGCGCCTCCACGGGGCGGCGCCGGCTGTGGTCCAGCAGACCGACCGCGTCGCAGACCGCGGTCGTCAGCGACGCGTCACCGTGCAGGTGCGAGAGGTCGGCCCAGCACACACCGCCCGCGTAGCGAGCCGCTATTCGGTCCGCCACGTGGAGCGCGAGCCGGCTCTTGCCGATGCCGCCGGGGCCCGTGAGAGTGACCAGCCGGTGTTCGTCCAGTGCCCGCTCGGTCCGGTCCAGTTCACCGCTCCTGCCGATGAAACTGGTCGTGACGGCGGGTGGGTTGCCCATCACGGGGTCATCCTGCCTCCCCCGGCGGCGTGTCTTCCCCCCTTGCGAGGAAGCAATCAAAAACGGCCGACATGTGACGCTCGGGCAGACAGGAAATGGCGTGAATGTCCGTGGCGCGGCAGGGCCGGAGCGCTCTCGCACGGAGCCGGCCCGGCGCACGGCCCCCGGTCCCGTACACCAGGGGCCTCGTCCCCGCCGGCTCAACGGTCACCTCGGCGCCCGACAGCCGCTCAGGGCCGCAGGACCAGCTTGCCCATGGTGCGGCGTGCGAGCAGGTCCTCGTGCGCCCGCCGGGCCTCGGCCAGCGGACGGACACCGCCGGTGAGGGGCTTCAGCCGGCCCTTGACCGTCAGGTCGAGAAGCTCGCCGAGCGCCGTCGAGAAGGCGCCCGGACGGGAGAGCGACCTGCCCAGCTGGAACCCGGTCACCGACGCGTTCAGCATCAGGAGCCGACCCGTGTCCAGCGGTGCCGGCGCGGACCTGGAGGCGTTGCCGTAGGTGACGATCCTGCCGTGCTCCGCCAGCGAGGCGAGCCCCTGGTCGAAGTACGTGCCCCCGGAGGCGTCCAGCACGATGTCCGCCTTGCCGGAGTGCGGGTACTCCACCGCCTCGTCGGCCCCCGCCGCCAGCGCGGCGGCACGCTTCTCGGGCGTCGAGGCCACCGCCACCACACGTCCCGCGCCGAACTCCCGCGCCAGCTGGACCGCCAGATTGCCCACGCCTCCGGCGGCGGCATGCACCACCACGCTCTCGCCGGGCACCAGCCGGGCCGCCGACTTCAGCAGGTGCCAGGCGGTGAGCCCCTGGGTCAGCAGCGACAGCGCCTGCCCGGCGTCGAGTTCCTCCGGAAGGCCGACCATCGTGGCGGGATCGGCGCTCACCCGCTCCGCGTACCCGGCCCGCACCTTCGCCAGGACCCGCCGGCCGTCCTCGGTGCGCGCGACGACCTCCGTACCGGGAACGAACGGATGGCCGCTCGGGGCGGGATACGTGCCGTCGGTGACCAGGGTGTCCACGAAGTTCACGCCGGCCGCCTCGACGTCGAGCAGCAACCGCCCCTCCGCCGCGACGGGATCGGGCACCCGGACGTACTCCAGGACCTCGGGGCCGCCGGTACTGCGGACTTGGATCGCGTGCATGCGTGTCACCGTTTCGACGGGGGAACAGAAACGTCCACCTGCCCCGACAGCGCCGGGAACGAGGCACCGGGCACGCTATCGAACGTCACCGGAAGGTCCCAGCTGGGCCGTCCCAGCACGTCGAACACATGATGGGCGCGGTCCGGATCGGTGGAGAGCACCCGCAGCACCCCGGGCACGGCGATGCCGGGCAGGACCAGACGGTAGAGGTCGGAGGCGAGGAGGAGCAGACTGTCCGGCCGGTCCACCGTGGTGGAGACGAGCTGTAAGCCGGTGAACGCTCCCACCAGCACGTTCGCGGTCTCCAGAGGATCGATGTGCTCGAACACCTCGCCCTGGCAACGCCCTTCGGTCAGCAGGTTCGCGATGACGTCCCGCCACTGCGGCCACGGTCCGCCGAAGAACGGCCGCGCGTTCTGGTCGGCGGCGAGGCGTGCCGCACCCTGGAGTAACGGCTCACGGGGCAGCCGGTACGCCAGGAGAAGTCCCAGATCCACGATGGCCTGCATCTTCACCGGGTTCTCCGGCTTGATGATGACGGCGTGCTGGAGCACCGCGTGCGCCAGCGCCTCCTTGCCGGAGAAGTGGAAGTACAGGGCCCCTTTGGTAACTCCGGCCAGGGACATGATCTCGCTGATGGTGGACGCTTCGTACCCGTTCGACGCGAACACCACCGCCGCGGCTTCCAGCACGGTGTAGCGCGTTCTGATGGCCCGCTCCTGCTGCGCCAAGGCCGACTCCTTCGGTCCGCTCGCCCGGTCCCCCCTGCCGCGCGCGGCGCGTCTCGGAGGAGGGCGGGCGCGAAAACAGGCGCGCCGGTATGTTACCCCCGCTCGTGGGCGCTGACCCCCCTGGCCGTGACGGCATGGAGGAGGCCGGGACCCTCGGGGCAAAGACGGTTCCCGCACCCGCCGGTGGCCGGTCCGCGCGTCCCGCCCGAGCGGCTGTTCCCCCTCGGCGATCACTCGGCGGACGGCTGCCTGTACGGTTTTCGGACCGGCCAACCGGCCGGCGGGTGAACGGAGCAGGGCACACATGGGATCGCTCAGGGGCAGGACGGCGCTGGTGACCGGCGCGAGCCGCGGCATCGGACGCGGGATCGCCAGGCGTCTCGCCGCGGACGGCGCACTCGTCGCCGTCCACTACGCGAGCAACGAGGAGGCAGCCGCGCGGACCGTCGCCTCCATCTGGGACGACGGGGGGCGCTGCTTCCCGGTGCGTGCCGAACTCGGCGTCGACGGAGACGTCAGAGCCCTGTTCGACGCCTACGACGCCGGCGTGCGCGGGCAGGGGGCCGGCCCGGGGCTCGACATCCTCGTCAACAACGCCGCCGTCAGCATCTCCGCACGCATCGCGGATCTGCGCGCCGAGGACTTCGACCGGCTGATCGCCGTCAACACCCGCGCGCCGCTCTTCGTCATCCAGGAGGCGCTGAAGCGGATGGGGGACGGCGGACGCATCGTCAACATCTCCTCCGCCGCGAGCAGAAGGGCCCTGCCGCGCACCCTCGCGTACTCGATGAGCAAGGGAGCGGTCGACTCGCTGACCCGCACCCTGGCGGAGGAACTGGGCCCCCGCGGCATCACGGTGAACGCCGTGGCGCCCGGTTTCGTCGAGACGGAGATGAACTCCTCCCGGCGCGCCACCGAGGAGGCGCGGAGCGCGATCGCCGCGCTCTCCGCCTTCGACCGGATCGGCCGCCCCGAGGACATCGCCGACATCGTCGCGTTCCTGGCGTCCGACGACTCCCGGTGGATCACCGGTCAGTACATCGACGCCACCGGCGGCAGCAAACTCTGAGGCGGCAACCGCCGACGGGCCGCACATCGACGGCCCTCGCCCGTCCGAAGGAAATCCCGCTCCACCCGGCCTTCTGCCGCAGGCCCGCGAAACCGCCGCGGTGGTCCACCCACACCCCCGCCACGCCGCCGTCCCCTGCCTCGCGCCTGGTCCAAGGCCTCGGCGCCCCGTGCCGCCACCCGGTCTACCGCGAGGGCAGAGGGACGACGAGGCACGTGCTGGTGGCGTGCGCGAGGAGCCGGTCCGCCCCGTCGAACAGCTCGGCCTGCGCGAGGCAGGTGGTGCGGCCGCTCTTGAGGACCGTGCCGACCGCCCGCACCGTGCCGGTCTCCGCGGTGATCGTCCGCAGGAACTTCACGTTGAGATCGAGGGAGGTGTAACCCACCCCGGCGGGCAGTACCGAATGGACGGCGCAGCCGGCCGCCGAGTCGAGCAGGGTCGCGTACACGCCGCCGTGGACACTGCCGATCGGGTTGTAGTGCTCCTCGCCCGGCTCCAGGGTGAACACCGCCCGCCCGGCGTCCACCTCCGTGATGCGGAAGCCCATCATCCGGCTGATCGGCGGACTGGGGAGGCGCCCGGCCACGAGATCGCGCAGGATCTCCAGTCCGCTCGCCGTGCCCACGGCGGCGGCCGAGACCGTGGGATCTTCCCATTCGTACGTGCGTGTCCGGCCCATCCGCTGTGCTCCCGCCGCTCGTTCCATCAGACCCGACAAGTAAAGCCCAGAGCTGTCCGACGATTTCTGGTGGGCACGCGGCGACGGATTGGGCACCCGGAGGTTGACCGACGATGTGTCGCGCACCCGCCGGGAGCCGCGGGACAGCCCTCAGGAGGTGTCCCGCTGCCGTGACCTGCTGGGAGTCCGCCGGATGCCCGTGTACCCATCTCTGGCCCGTGCCCTGGGCGAGGTTTTGGTCGACGTCCTGTGGTTCATCGAGGGGTGCGAAGACGAGCAGATGGATCCGGACGACGCGGTCAAGGTCCTGGAGGGCGTCGGCCACCGGGTCAGCACGTTGTCGAGTGGTCAGCGGAGCGAGTTCGTCGATCTCCTGGGGACCATGGCCGAAGCCGAGTCAGACCCGACGCGGCGCGAGTTCCTGCAAGGGTTCCCGGAAGACTTCGGACTCTTTGATCACGCGGTCCGAGCCGGGCTCACGAGTAGAGCAGCACGCGCTCGCTCAGGAGATGGAACCCGGCCCGGCCGAGCCTCTGGTGCTTCAGCAGCCTGATCCGGTCGGCGTGTCCTTCGACGACGCACTACCGCGTCGGAAGGGTGCGGGTCCGTCTGCTCACGGCTGGCTGACGGTGAGGAGCGACTTGATCGCGCGGCGCTCGTCCATGGCCGCGTAGGCATCGGCGACGTGGTGGAGGTCGGTGGAGAAATCGAAGACGCGTCCGGGGTCGATCGTTCCGTCCAGGACGTGCCGCAGCAGCTCGGGGATGTAGTGGCGGGCGGGAGCGACGCCGCCCTTGATGCCGACGTTCTTCCAGAAGAGGGTCTTGTACTCGAACTTCTCGTAGAGCGGGACGCCGACGGCGCCGATCATGCCGCCGGCACGCACGATGCCGGCGGCCGTCTCGATGGACTGGTCGGTGCCCACGCATTCCAGCGCGGCGTCGACGCCGGCGCCGTCCGTGAGGCCGAGGACGGCCGTGACGGCGTCGTCACCGCGCTCGGCGACGATGTCGGTGGCGCCGAACTCCTTCGCGACGGCCTGCCGGTCTGCGTGACGGCTCAGCGCGATGATCCGGGTGGCGCCGAGGAGCTTGGCGGCCAGTACGGCGGAGAGGCCGACCGCGCCGTCACCGACGACGGCGACGGTGTCGCCCTGCTTCACGCCCGCGCTCACGGCGGCGTGGTAGCCGGTGCACATGACGTCGGAGAGCGCGGTGAAGGAGGCGAGCTGGGCGTCGGTGAACCCGTCGGCCGGGGCGGGGACCTTCACGAGGGTCGCGTCGGCGAAGGGCGTGCGGACCTTCTCGCCCTGGCCGCCGTCGGTGTCGCCGTTACCGAAGGCTCCTCCGTGCTCGCAGTTGGAATCGAAGCCGGACCGGCAGGCGGGACAGGTGCCGTCGCTGTAGGTGAAGGGGGCGATGACGAAGTCGCCGACCACGAGGTCCCGCACGTCCTCGCCGACCGCCTCGACGACACCCACGTACTCGTGGCCGATGCTGCCCACCTTGTGGGAGTTGATGCCGCGGTAGTACCAGAGGTCGGAACCGCAGACACAGCCCCGCACGACGCGGACGACGGCGTCGGTCGCCTCCTGGATCGTGGGGTCGGGGCGTTCACCGAGCTCGATGTGCCTCTCGCCGCGGAATATGGCTGCCTTCATGACTGTCTCCTCAGATGTCAGATGTCAGATGTCAGATGTCAGGTGGGGGCGTGACGTCGCAGGTCGGCGCGGACCCGCTCGGGGGCTGAAGCGCGGCCGGCGGTGGCACCGTGGTTCCTCTGCGGGCCGTACAGGTACAGGTCAGGCTTCGGGGATGGCGCGGCCGAAGTCGGCGAGGGTGACGGCCTCCGGCTCCGGGCCGCCGCGTCGGCCGGTCCCCAGCATGTCCAGGGCAGCCAGATCGTCCGCGGTGAGGTCGAAGTCGAAGACGTCGATGTTCTCGGCGATGCGCTCGCGCTTGGTGGACTTCGGGATGACCGAGCGGCCCTGCTGGAGTCCCCAGCGCAGGAGGACCTGGGCCGGGCTCTTGCCGTGGGCTTCGGCGATCCGCGTGACGGCGGGATCCTGAAGGACGCTCCGACGGTGCTCCCCGTAGCCCGGGTAGAAGGTGATCCCGCCGATGGGAGACCACGCCTGGCCGAGGATGCCGTGCGCGTCGCCGAAGTCGAGGACGGCGCGCTGCTGGAAGTAGGGGTGGATCTCCAACTGGTTGACGGCCGGGACCACATCGGCGGCGTCGAGCAGCCTGGTGAGGTGGTCGGTCATGAAGTTGCTGACACCGATGGCCCGGACCTTGCCGTCGGCCAGCAGCTTCTCCAGGGCGCGGTAGGCGGCGAGGGTCCGGTCGAACTCGGACGGCAGGGCCTGGTGCAGGATCAACAGGTCGATCCGGTCGACGCCGAGCTTGGCGGCGCTCTTGTCGAAGCCGTGCAGGGTCTCGTCGTAACCGTAGTCGCTGATCCAGATCTTGGTCTCGACGAAGACCTCGTCGCGCGGGACGCCGGAGCTCCGCAGGGCCTGGCCCACCTCGCGCTCGTTGCCGTAGGCGGCGGCAGTGTCGATGTGCCGGTAGCCCAGTTCCAGTGCGGCCGTGACCGCGGTAATCGTCTCGTCGGGCGGGGTCTGGAAGACGCCCAGTCCGAGGGCGGGCATCTCGACGCCGTTGTTGAGGGTGAGGGTCTGCATCACAGGAGCCTTTCGGTGCGGGTGGCCCGGGCGGGCACGATCAGGGTGAGAACGGTGGCGACAGCAGGACGAGCAGGACGGTGGAGCAGGTCAGCGCCATGCCGGAGCGGGCCGCGATGTCGGCGGCCCCGTGACCGGTGCAGACGGTGGCGGCCACGGCGGTCAACAGGCTCAGGGCCAGGGCGCTGCCGATCTGGCGCACGGTGTTGACCACGCCCGAGCCGGCCCCCGCGTCCTCGGGTGCGACGCCGTCGACGCCGCTGGAGGTCATCGGCGCCAACGACGGCCCCTGACCGGCACCAATGATCATCATGGGCAGAGCCACACCCGTCAGACAGGGCGTGAACAGGTCCAGCCGGCTCAGCCAGGCCATGCCCACGGTCGTCAGCACGACGCCCGCGGCGAGGACCCGGGGCCTGCCGAACCGCTCCAGCAGTCGGCGCACCCTCCCTGGGCCGAAGGTCCCTCCGGGCGTGCCGGTCGGCGCGGTGCGCCCGACCTGTCGAGGTTCGGCACGTCCGGACACATCGAGTCGGCGACCGGCCCGGCAGGGGACCGCCGGTGTCGTGGGTGGCTGCTGTGCGCACGTCTTCCTCGCGTCGATCGGGGGTGCGGCCCGATTCCCGGCCGCCAGTCTGTCGCTCCTTCCAGGTAACGGCACATCGAGGGGCCAGTGGGAGTCACTGCTCTTCCAGGTACTGGCAGTACCTCGCAGGCTTGTCCAGGCCGACCTACCGTGGAGGAGCCGGCACACCGCGCAGGCCGACCGGGAGGAGTCCGCCATGCCTCGCGTACTGGAGGTCAGGGCCCGGGCCTGGGGCGAGGCGACCGGCCCACCCGGGCCTCTGTCCCCAAAGCCCGGTGCCCACACTCGCCCGGGCAAGGCTCGGGACGAGTCCCCATGGCGGCTCGCGGCCGGGAGCAGTCCGCCGAGGGCGCGACAGTCAAGGACTCAGGAATCGAGCATGACCGACCACAGCAAGAAGGACGTCGCCGCCGAGGTGCGGGAGTTCCTCAGCACCCGGCGTGCCAGGATCACCCCCGAGCAGGCCGGTCTGCCGGTCTACGGCGGCAACCGCAGGGTCGCGGGCCTGCGCCGCGAAGAGGTCGCCATGCTGGCAGGCATGAGCGTGGACTACTACGTACGACTGGAGCGCGGCAACCTCGCCGGCGCCTCGGACTCGGTCCTCGAAGCCCTCGCACACGCCCTGCAGCTCAACGAGGCCGAACGCACCCACCTGTACGACCTCGCCCGGTCCGCGACCCCGTCCGGCCGGCGAGCGGCAGTGACCTCGTCGCGCGTCCGGCCGACGATCGTGCGGCTGCTCGACTCGATGACGGGTGTGCCGGCGTTCGTCCGCAACGCCCGCTTTGACGTCATGGCCGCCAACACCCTGGGCCGGGCGCTGTACGCGCCGCTGTTCGACTCCCCGCTGTTCGCGCAACGCGGGCCGGTCAACAGCGCCCGCTTCATGTTCCTCGACCCTGCCGGCCAGGACTTCTGGGTCGACTGGGACAAGGGCGCCGACGACGCCGTCGCCTTCTTGCGCACCGAGACGGGCCGCGCGCCGCACGACAAGGCCCTCACCGACCTGATCGGAGAACTCACCACCCGCAGCGGCGACTTCGCCCGCAAGTGGGCACGCCACGACGTGAAGTTCCACCGCTCCGGCGTGAAAAACCTCCGCCACCCGCTCGTCGGCGATCTCTCCTTGCCCTACGAGGCGATGGAACTGCCCTCCGACCCCGGGCTGCGCCTCAACTTCTACACACCCGAGCCGGACTCCCCGGAACGAGAGGCTCTGGACCTGCTCGCCAGCTGGACGACCACAGACAGGGTCGTCCCCTCCAGCAACGACTAGCCCGTGTGGTGAAAGTCCCGCCTGTCCGGCTACGCCTGGCATGCACACTCGCCGCGTTGTCGGGATCGCCCGGATACATCCAGTATCGGAGTTATCCTCCGCCTTGCGATCGCACGCACCGGACGCCGCCGGACCCGCCCTCCGGGCGGACAGCGTCACTTTCACCACACGGCCCGACCCCCACACTCAAGAGGAGCACTCCATGCGTTACCGACCGCTGGGCCGTACCGGCGTCCAGGTCAGCCCGCTGTGCCTGGGCGCGATGATGTTCGGCCCCTGGGGCAACGAGGACGAGGCCGATTCGATCCGCATCATCCACCGGGCGCTCGACGCGGGGATCAATTTCGTCGACACCGCCGACGTGTACTCCGCCGGCGTCTCGGAGGAGATCGTCGGCAAGGCGCTCCACGGCCGCCGCGAGGACGTCTTCCTGGCCACCAAATTCTTCATGCCCATGGACGCGGCCGACCCCAACCAGCGGGGCGGCTCGCGGCGCTGGATCATCCGCGAGGTCGAGAACTCCCTGCGGCGGCTCGGCACCGACCACATCGACCTCTACCAGGTCCACCGCCCCAGCCCGGACACCGATGTCTCCGAGACCCTCGGCGCTCTCACCGACCTCGTCCGCCAGGGCAAGGTCCGCTACATCGGCTCCTCCTCCTACTGCGGCTCGCAGATCGTGGAAGCCCAGTGGACCGCGCGCGAACGGAACCTGGAGCGGTTCGTCACCGAGCAGCCGCCGTACTCCGTCCTCGTGCGCGGCATCGAGGAGGACGTGCTGCCCACCGTGCGCCGCCACGGCATGGGCACCCTCACCTACAGCCCGCTCTCCGGCGGCTGGCTTTCTGGCCGCTACCGCAAGCACGCCACCGAGGGACCGGCCTCCGCCGCCCGCCCCCAGGCCCGCTTCGACATGGGCACCCCCGCGAACCGGCGCAAGCTCGAAGCCGTCGAACAGCTTGCCGTCCTCGCGGAGAAGGCCGGCCTCTCCCTGATCGAACTCGCCGTCGCGTTCGTCATCAACCACCCCGGCGTCACCTCGGCGATCATCGGGCCGCGCACCATGGAGCAGTTGGAGGCGTTCCTCCCTGCCGCGGACGTCACCTTGTCCGCCGACATCCTCGACGCCATCGACGAGATCGTCGCCCCTGGCGTCACGGTCAACCCGGTCGACAACAGCTACGGCGACTCCGAGCTGCGAGCCGACCAGCGGCGCCGCTGACGCGAACCGGCGCAGCCGGTCACGGCCTCGGCGGTGAGCCGGCTCACCGCCCGAGGCCGGCGAACAGCGCGGGTCGGTCGGGAACCTCCCGTCAGTAGGAGGTGCGGCGCGGCAGCCCGTGCTCCTCACGGAGACCGTTCTCCGTGGTGTAGTTCTCCATCAGTTGGTTGAGGAGGAAGACGGTCGCCTCGGGGTGGCCGCTGTCGATGCCGACGGTCTCCAGTTCTTCGGGATGGGGCCGGCCCGGGGCGGCCCCCACCGCCTGCGTGAGACTGAGTCCCCGCTGGTTGTGCAGAGCGTGGATCAGTTCGTGCCCGTAGGTGATGAACGCTGGTGTCACCGGGTCCTGCGGTCTGCGTCCGGTCACGGGGTCCGCGCGTCCGGGAATGCTGTCGCGGTAGTTCTGCTCCAGGGACATGTTGCTGGCCGACGGCGTACCTGGAACAAGGCTGCCGTTCTGCAGGAGAGCACGCCCCAGGTTGTTGTCTACCGGACCCACCTGAGCGTCGTCGTGATACGCCCCCGGCGCCATTCCGAGGGCTTCGCCGACCTCCGCCAGGCGGTCGGAGGCAATGGCGCTGATTCTCACCCCGGGCGCATCGGCGTTGCCGACACCAGACAGTCCCTGGAGGAGTCCGCGCCCCATCGGCCGGGACATCAGGCGTGCGTTCATGGAGTGCACGGATGTCCTGAACTCCGGTGTCGTCGGATGATTCCTTTCTCCCTGGTCCGTCACGCTGATTCCGGTATTGGTGCTGAGCCGGGTCCAGGTCGTTCGGGCCATCGCCTCGGCGTCGTCGTCGGCGAGCCCGGTCATGTAGGGCTGAAGGGCGTGCGTGACGACGAAGCCGGTGTATCTGTGGTGTTCCTGCTGGATTTCATCCATCACGGCCGCCATCAGGTTTCTGGCGTTGTCAGTCGCGGTGGCGGTGGCCGTGAACCATGCGTAGACCTCGTGCTCAAGAGTGTCGAGCGCCTGACCCCAGGCGTTCGCCGCCTCCTGCGTCGGTTCGGGCCTGTGGTGGTCCGACCTGATGGAGGCCAGGCGATTCCGGAAGGTGCGGGCCTGGTTCTGCACACGGGCCCAGGCGATCATGCGCTGGACCGGGACATCCTGACCTGCCGATTGCGCGGAGGCAGGGGACTTCGCCAGGGCGGTGACCGGCCTGCCGGAGACGACCTCGTGGGCCACCGCTTCCGCCTCCCGCTCGAAGCGGTCGGACGGGTCGGAGACGGCGAGCCCCGCACCGTTGTCGGTGCCCGCGACCGGCCCCTGGCGTTGCTGGATCACATGGGTCAGTTCATGCGCCAGGGTGTGGCGGTCCGCCCCGCCCTCGCCGATGACCACATGGCTGCCGGAGGTGTAGGCACGCGCGCCGACCTCGGCAGCCGACGCCCTCGCCACCGAGCCGTCGTGGATGCGGACATCGGAGAAGTCCGCGCCGAGCCGGGCCTCCATGTCCGTACGGGTGGTGTCGTCCAGCGGGCGGCCGGGTGCGCGCAGCACGTCGTGAACGCTGGAGCGCTGGACGGAGGCCGCTCCCGGTTCGGCCGCGGCGCCGGAGCGGTGTCCGCAGCCTGGCCCGTGCTGGTGCTGGGCGTACGGGTACCCGGCGCGCTGGAGCATCCGCACCACCGCCATGTTCCCGGCGGTCCGCTGGAGGGGCAGGGAATCCTTCCGCGAGAGCGGAGCTTTCTGCGGGGTCTGCTCCTGCCGTTCGCCCGGCGCTGAGGTCGTGCGGTGCTTCTGCATCACGGGGGGTGCCGTCTCTCAGTCGGATAGGGGTTGCCCCTCCCATCCCAGCGGACCCTCCGGCCCGATGGAAGGAACCGAAGGGCAGACCCGGGGGCAGCTCGCGCTGCCCAACCCGGGGGAGGCGGCGCCCGGGGCGTGGCACACCGTTCCCGTACCCCTGAAGGGAACGGCTCCGGCCCCCCTCGTACGGGAGGGGACGGCCATCGGAGATCTTCCCAGCAGCCGGCGCGGCATGATCTCGAGAGGTGTTCAGGTGCATCACCGGACGGGTGCCAGGATGGGGGAGTGGACGAGTGAGCGTGAGCGGTTTGCGGTTCAACGCACCGCCTGACTCGCTGTTGCCTCAAGGGTGGGTTCCCTCGGACGGCCGCAACCTGATCCCTCGTGGCCGCCGCCTCCGCCGGGCTGGCAGTTGTGGTTGGCCGGGGACAGCATCGTCAAGCTCGGCATGACCCGGCGTCTCGGAACCCCTCGGCCGTCGTTTTCAGCGTTGCCTCTCCGGGGTGAGGACGGCTCTGGCGATGGCGCTCACGCGGTTGGGGCTGATGCGGGATCTCCGGAAGATCTGCCAGGACTTCAGTCGTGCCATGCCTCGTTCGACGGGTGCACGGGCTACGGACAGGGCTCGGTCAGCGGTCTGCTCGGTGGTGGTGAGTTCGCCGCCTGGTGGGCGGCGCTTGGCGGTGGTCACCCAGTCACCGGCGCCGATGTAGGCCATGTCGGCGAGGATCGGGACGCCCTGCCGCGCGCAGATCCGAAGGATCTTGTGGGTGCGGGCGGCTGTCAGCTCGTCGGTCCGGCCCGGAAGTGCCGGCGACAGCCGGAGGATCTTCCCGCTGGGGTCGGTGACGACTTGCACGTTCACCCCGTGCCGCTTGTGTTTCGAGGAGTAGTCGGCCCTGCCGTCGCCGACCCGGTCGCACTCGGCGAGGGTGCCGTCGAGCAGGATGAAGTCGGGATCGTGCTCGCGCAGCGTCTTGAGCGGACCCGGTGCTCGTTCGGCGAGCAGGTCGACGACCGCGCGGGT
>NZ_JBHWZJ010000069.1:0-24940 GCF_042728415.1 Streptomyces sp. NPDC060198
GGGCAGGACGGTTCGAACCGTCCCGCCCCGCCCCTTTCGTCCCTCGCGTTCCTCGTGTAAGTGCGTGTCTAGTACATGCTGAGCAGCTGTTCGACCGAGAGTTCGGCGGCCGGTTGCCCGTCGGGCAGGGTGAGTTCGAACCAGACGGTCTTGCCGCGCGGAGTGCGCCGCGATCCCCAGGCCGCGCTGAGCAGCCCGACGAGCTGCAGCCCCCGGCCGCCCTCGTCGGTGTCGCGGGCGCGGCGGCGGCGCGGCTGGACCAGCCCGGCGTCCCACACCTCGCAGACCAGGGTGCGGTCGCGCAGCAGCCGGAGCCGGATCTCGCCCTCGCCGTAGCGCAGCGCGTTGGTGACGAGTTCGCTGACCAGGAGTTCGGTGGTGTCCACCAGGTCGTCCAGGTTCCACTCGGTCAGCCGCCGACGGGCCAGTTCACGGGCCCTGCCGACCGAACGCGGTTCCCGGGGCAGCGTCCAGTCGCCGACCGCTTCCTCCGGCAGCCCCTGGATGCGGGCCATCAGCAACGCGATGTCGTCCTCGCCGTGCCGGGTGTCCAGGGCGGTCAGCACGTGGTCGCAGGCCGCCTCCAGCCGCATCCGGGGTCCGGTCAGGGCGGTACGGAGCGCCTCCAGGCCCTCGTCCAGCGGATGGTCCCGCGACTCCACGAGGCCGTCCGTGTAGAGCGTGAGCAGGGCGCCCTCGGCGAGTTCGACCACCACTTCCTCGAAGGGTTCGCCGCCGACGCCGAGCGGCATCCCCGGCGGTACGTCGAGGAGCCTGGCCTCCTGGCCGGGTTCGACCACGGCCGGGGGCAGATGGCCCGCGTTGGCGAAGGTGCAGCGCCGGGTGACCGGGTCGTAGACCGCGTAGACGCACGTCGCGAGGTACACCTCGGAGAGGTCGGCCTCGCGCGACTTCTGGAGGGCGCGGGAGGGCCACTGGGTGCCGCCGCCCTCGGGGCGGTCGCCGCCGCCTGGGGTGCCGAGGCCGCGGGCGACCTCGTCCAGCGCGGAGAGCACCTCGGCGGGTTCCAGGTCCAGCAGGGCGAGCGTCCGTACGGCGGTGCGGAGTTCGCCCATGGCGACGGCGGCGCGCAGCCCGCGTCCCATGACGTCGCCGACGACGAGCGCGGTGCGGTGCCCGGGCAGTTCGATGACGTCGAACCAGTCGCCGCCGACCTCGGTGGCCGCGTTGCCGGGGAGGTAGCGGCAGGCGATGTCCAGGCCCGCCGCCTCCGGGGCGCCCGGCGGGAGCAGGCTGCGCTGGAGGATCAGGGCGCGCTCGTGCTCGCGGCGGTAGAGGCGGGCGTTGTCGATGCAGACGGCGGCGCGGGCGGCCAGCTCACCGGCCAGGTCCCGGTCGCGTTCGCCGAAGGGTTCGCTGCCCTTCGTACGGGAGAAGCGGACGAGCCCGACCACGGTGTCGTGGGCGACCATCGGCACCGCGAGCGTGGACCGGACGAACCCGAGGCCGTCGCCGGGCGCCTCGTGGACGCGGCCGGTACGCAGTGCGGTGGCGCAGGCGGAGGCGTGCGGGTAGCGGTGCACGGCTCCGAGGGCGGGCTCTTCCGCACCCGGTCCGGCTCCCCGCGCGCCGGCCGGGTGCTCGCCGGCCGGGTGCTCGCCGGCCGGGTGCTCGCCGGACCGCGCGGCCGGCACCTGGGCGTCCGGCGGGCCGGGTACCCGGCGGTGGGCGTCGGAGACCGCGCTGGCCTGGGCGACCCGGCGCAGCTCCGGCGAGGCCGCGCCGGGATCGGACGCGGGGCCGCCTGCGGGCGGGGCCTCGGCGCCGGTGAGCACGGCGGGGAAGAGATCGACGGTGGCGAGGTCGCAGAAGCCGGGAACGGCGACGTCGAGCAGTTCGCGGGCGGTGGTCTCCAGGTCGAGGGAGTTGCCGATGCGGGCGCTGGCCTCGTTCAGCAGCCGCAGATTGCGCCGGGCGCTGGCCGCCTCGCGGGCGGCGACGTGCCTGCTGGTGACGTCGGTGGCGAGTCCGGCGACCCCGGTGGGCCGTCCCGATCCGCTGTGGACCCGGTAGAGGTTCATCGACCAGTGGCGGCGGTCGGTGTCGCCGGGGACCGTGCCGATGAGCCGGAGGTCGGTGACGGACTCCCCGGTCGCCAGCACCCTTTTCAGGGTCTCCGTCAGCCGGTCGGCTTCGGGGCGGGTCAGATAGTCCTCGGCCTTGCGTCCCCGGTGGTCGGCGGCCAAGCCGCCGAAGACGGTGGCGAATCGTTCGTTCGCGCGGACCACGGAGAGGTCCTTGCCGAACAGCACGAACCCGAAGGGGGATTGGCCGAAAATTGCCTGTGAAGCGGCGAGGTCCGTCTCGATGCCGCGCAGCGCCCGCACGTCCACCACGATGCAGAGAGCGGCCCGTTCTCCGGCGGCCGTCACGCTGGGCATGACGTAGAGCTCGGCGAGCCCGCGTACGTCGTGCTCCCCGGGGATCCGGAACGGGACGAGGCCCGTCCACTCCTTGCCGTCCAGGATCTCGCGCAGCCGCCGGTGCCCCCCGCGGCGCAGCTCGGGAGGCATGAAGGCCTCCACGGGATCGCGGCCGATCACCTCGTCCGGACCCATGCCGAAGAGATCGGCGGCCCTTCCGCTCCATTGCTCGACCAGGCCGTCCGGGCCCATCGAGAAGGAGGCAACCCTGATGTACTCGTATATCGAGCCAGGCGGGCTGCTCTGCCACACGATGTCGCCCGCTGTCCCAGGTATCTCGCTCACGCGACCGTCCCCTCCAGCTCACACACCGGACCGGTCCTGTGCGCAGTATTCAGCACTACGGCCACTCCCGACACGGCGTTCACGATCACAGCAAGGTCTCAGTCCTTCTCGTCGGCGGCCCCGACCTCAGATGATCGCTGTGCGTCCCCCTCCACTCCTAACCAGACAGAGGCAGCTCGAACCACACCGTCTTCCCACTCTTTCCCTTGCGAGTCCCCCACCGGTGAGCGGAACAGGCCACCAGTTGGAGCCCTCGGCCCCCTTCGTCGTCGGGGCCGGCCCTGCGCCGGGTGGGGAGATCCGGAATCGGATCGGACACCTCCACCAGCAGGCCGTGGTCGTCGGGTGTGGCGTCCGGCGCGTCCGCGGGGGTGTCGCCGGGTCTCACCAGCCGTACTCCGATGGGCCCGGTGGCGTGGCGGAGCGAGTTGGTCACCAGTTCACTGACGAGCAGAACCGTGAGGTCGATGACCGGCGGGCCGAGCTCCCAGGCCCGCAGGGTCTCGCGGACCGCGTTCCGCGCACCCCGTACGGAGCCCGGCTCGGCGGGGAAGAACCACTCGGCGCTGCCGCCTTCGGTATCGATCACGCCGATCACTTCCCGGGGCCGACAGCGGATTCATCGTGCGAGGGGTCAGTGCGGACATACCCGAGATTCGTCATGAATCACCACAGATCGTCACCACGTAGGTCGTACGGGTGTACCGGGTCGCCGTGTCGGCTGCCGCCCGCGAGAAGACTCCGCGAAGACCCCGCAGACGCTCAGACCAGCGCTCAGACCAGCACGCCCGCCGCGTGGAGATCGTCGAAGAGCACCTGGTCGACCGGGGCTACGAACGGCCGGTCCGCGTAGGTGAACCAGGCCACCTCGTCGATCTCGTTGCTCGCGACCGGTGTGCCCTCACAGTCGCCGTAGTAGCAGCTCATCCGCACCACCACGCCGTCCGCGTGTCCGTGCGCCTGCGCCTCGTAGACGCCCGCGTGCACGACGGTCGCCGGATCGAGGGTGACCGCCAGCTCTTCCTCGACCTCCCGCAGCAGGGTCTGGAGGTCGCTCTCCCCCGGCTCCCTCTTGCCGCCGGGGATGTAGAAGACGTCCTTCCCCTTCGACCGCGCGCAGAGAATCCTGCCGCTCTCCACTCGTACCCACGCCACCGTGTCGATCAGGGCCGGCATCGCTCCGCCTTCGTTCCCCGGCCTGGCGATCAGGCCGGTCAGGCCGGACCTTACCTTCGCGCGGCGGCGCGTTCCGAGCCCGGGGGGCGTGCGCCGGTGCGGGTGCACAGGGGCCGCGCGCGGGGCGACCGCGGTACCGGCCGGGCGAACGACGACGGCCGGGCACCCCCTGGTCAGGGAGGGTGCCCGGCCGCCGGAACGCGGTTCGGTCAGGGGCGGGCGGTCTCACCCGCGCGTTCGACCCAGTAGAGCTGCTGGTGCTCCCGGGTGTCGAACCCGTCCGCGACCTTCTGCGCCTCTTCCTGCGTGGCGTACCGGCCGACGCGGTACGTACTGCCGTTGATGTCCTGCCGTATCACCAGCCACGGGAGGACAGCTGCGCTGTCACTCATCGTGCTCCTCCCGAGCATGCTGCCCCTCTCCCCACCGGTCTGCACATCTCATAGGACGATCCCCAGGAAATCGCTGTGCGCATATGCCGGAGCGTACGCCTGACCTTCACTCAGCGAATGCGGAATCGCACAAAGGGATACGGAACCGGCCATACACGGGGCGCATCCGTCCGGATGCGCCCCCGGAGCGGAGAACGGGACCCTACCGAGCCGCTCGGGGAGTCGATCACACCGGGCGCGAGTCCTCTCGGGCAGCAGAGGCGGGACCGGCCACCGGGATCGTGGGCAGGGGCATCAGCACCGGTCCTGCGGCCGGCGCCTTGCGGCAGACATCGCCGCAGGTGGCGTCCAGCGAGCAGCAGAGCGAGCAGACGGGACCCGCGTGGGCGGGGCAGTCGGCGATGTCCGGCAGCTCGTACGCCGTCTCGCAGACCGCGCAGGTGTGGGTGGCGGTGATGTCCTCGACCGCCACGCCCGGGCCGTTCACCGGATTGGGCCGGGCCAGGTAGTACCTGCCCTTCGTGGCCCAGGCGATCAGCGGGCAGAGCGTCACCGCGAGCCCTGCGGCGATGAAGGTGGAGAAGGCTTCCGCGTACTGACCGAAGAGGCCGAAAAACGCCAGGATCGAGACGGTCGACGCGATCACCATGGCACCGAAGCCCGCCGGATTCACCGCGTGGAGGTACGCCCGCTTGAACTCGATGTACGGCGGACTGAGCCCGATCCGCTTGTTGATGACGAGGTCGGCGGCGACCGCGGCGATCCAGGCGATGCCGACGTTCGAGTAGAAGCCCAGCAGCTTGTTGAGGGCCGCGA
The DNA here is from genome assembly GCF_042728415.1 of Streptomyces sp. NPDC060198. NCBI lineage: Bacteria > Bacillati > Actinomycetota > Actinomycetes > Kitasatosporales > Streptomycetaceae > Streptomyces > Streptomyces sp. NPDC060198. The sequence goes on from NZ_JBHWZJ010000069.1 coordinate 5,114, forward strand.
ACATGTCCATCTCCATCAGCGTCAGCGCGATGGCGAGGTTGAGGAAGATGTACCAGACCCGGCCGGGGTGCCGGTGGGTGACGCGGGAGAAGAAGTTCGACCAGGAGAGCGAGCCGCTGTAGGCGTTCGTCACGTTGATCTTGACCTGGGAGACGATCACGAAGATCGCCGCCGCCGGCAGGGCGAACCCGCCGAGCCAGGGCCTCAGCGCCTCGATCTGCGGGGCGATCGGCTCCAGCGCGTGCGTCTTGCCGACCGCCTCCAGCGCGACGAAGGCGAGGAACGCCCCGCCGAGCTGCTTGGCGGCACCGATGATCACCCAGCCGGGCCCGGCTGCCAGCACCGCGAGGTTCCAGCGGCGCTTGTTGGCCTCGGTCTTCGCGGGCATGAAGCGCAGGTAGTCCGCCTGCTCGCCGATCTGCGCGATCAGCGAGAGCGCCACCCCGGTGCCGAGGCCGAATCCGAGCCAGGAGAAGCCGGAGCCGGCCCCCTCCGTACCGCCGAAGGAGCTGAACGAGCCCCAGGCGTCCGGGGCCTCGAAGGCGAGCACCAGGAACGGCAGGATCATGCCGATGATCCAGACGGGCTGGGTCCACGCCTGCACCTTGGCGAGCGCGCCCATCCCCCGGAACACGATCGGGATCACGATCAGCGTGGTGAGCAGATAGCCGAGCTGGACCGGGAGCCCGATCGCCTGGTGCATGGCCTGCGCCATGATCGAGCCTTCGAGCGCGAAGAAGATGAAGGTGAACGACGCGTAGATGAGCGAGGTCAGCGTCGAACCGAAGTAGCCGAAGCCCGCACCCCGGGTCACCAGGTCCATGTCCAGGCCGTACGTCGCGCAAGCCCGGGCGATGGGGATGCCGGTGAGGAAGATGATCGCGGCGGCGGTCAGGATCGACGCGAGACCGCTGCTGAAGCCGTAGGTGAAGACGATCGACGCACCGATCGCGAAGTCCGCGAGATAGGCGATGCCGCCGAGCGCGGTGCCCGCGACCGTCCCGGGCGACCAGCGCCGGAAGGAGTGCGGGGCGTAGCGCAGCGAGTAGTCCTCGCGGCTCTCGTCGGCGGCGAGCGCCGCGTAGCTGCGGGCCGGTCCTCCTGAGCCGGACGCGCCCTCGGGGCGCTGGTGCGCGGGGTGCTGGTGCTCGGGGTGCTGCGACTCGGTGCGTGGCGGGGACTGCGGGGTCTCGGCCGTGGTGGGTGGGGCGATGTCCGTCATGGAGGGCTTCCCGTCCGTCGGTCCGTTGGTGCGGCGACGGACCGGAAGGTAGGAGCCGGACATGACGGGCCGCGGACGCCGGGCGTTGCCCGGGAGTTACGGGAGGTGACGGGGGGTTAAGTCTGTGTCACCTCGGGTGGACGCGCCGCACCGCACAGCGGTCGGCCGCCCGCGACGGGTCGCGTCGCGGGCGGGGACGAGCCGTTCGGAGGGAGTCGGGCGGATCGGAGCCCGCGGGGAGTGGGCCCGCTGGTTCTGGGACCTGACACCGCAGGTCAGCGCGTCGAGCGTCCGCCCGTTGTCCTTCTGCGGACCCTTACTTGACCGGCAGGTGGTAAGCGACGCGGTAGCGGTCGGCGGGGACGACCACGTCGGCGGTCTCGACCGCACGCCCGCCCGCGTAGTAGGTGCGCTCGATGACCAGGACCACGTGGCCCGGTACCCCGCCGAGGTCGCCGAGTTCGTCCGCCAGCCCCGGCCGGGCGCCGACCTCCTCCGTCACGTTGTCCACCACGATGTCGATCGCGGCCATGCGGTCGACCACCCCGCAGCCCCCCAGCGGCCCCTCCTCGGGGAGCATCACCGGGGTCCGCCCGGTGACCGAGAGCGGCTCCCAGGAGGTCGAGAGCATCATCGGCTCACCCGCGTCCCGGAAGACGTACCGGGTGCGCATCACCCGTTCACCCGGCTGGATGCCGAGGCGCGCGGCGACCTCCGGGCCGGCCTCCTCCTGTTCGCTCCGGGACTCCCAGGTGCCCCGGACGCCGTCCGCGCTCTGCTCCTGGCGGAACGGGCTGGCTCCGATCCCCGGGCGGTACCCGGACCGGGCGATCCTGCGGGGCACCGGACGGGCCCGGACGTACGTGCCGGAGCCGGAGCGCCCCTCCACCAGCCCCTCGGCCATGAGGACCTTCCGTGCCTCCAGCGCGACGGTGTCCGAGACGCCGTACTCCTCGCGGATGCGCGCCTGGGACGGCAGACGGGTATGGGGCGGCAGCGCACCCTTGACGATCTTCTCCCGCAGATCGCTCGCCACGCGCAGATAGGCGGGCTGCTCACCGAAAGTCACTGGCCACTCCCAACACGTTGACAGACCGCAACAGAGTCGCAACCGTGAGTGGCCCAGGACAAGCAATGGCCAGAGTTTCACTCGAAGTGGTGATTCAGGGGTGCTCCGTGCATGGTCCGAAGTGCATCACCACAGCTCTTCCGGCCGTTCTCTGCCCACTTCGCGCCCTCCGCAAGCCCCCGGAGCCCGAGGAAGTGACACGTGCCTCCCCGGGCGACCGGTCCGGGGGCGGCCGCCCGGGCCCACGTCGGCCGTGTGCGGGGAGTACGCGGGCCACGTGTCCTTCCCGATCGGCGCCCGCGCCGTCCCGGCGGCTGGCAGGCTGGCCCCATGCCCGTACCGGTGACCGCTCCTCAGCCCCTGCCGCCGTACCGCTGTCCGCTGGACGGAACCCTGGCCGAGGTCGCCTCCGCCCCCTGGTGCTGCCCCCGGTGCCGTGGCCCGTGGGACCTCGACTTCGCCCCCTCGGGGCCGTTCGACCAGGACGCCCTCGCCCGTCGCGTCAACTCCCTGTGGCGCTACCGGGAGGCGCTGCCGCTCGCCGGCCCCGCCGTCTCGCTCGGGGAGGGACGTACCCCGCTGGTCGAGCTCACCGCCACCGTCTCGGCGAAGCTGGACCACCTCATGCCGACGCTCTCCTTCAAGGACCGGGGCGCGGTGATGCTGGCCGAACTCGCACGGCGCCTCGGCCCGGCCCGGGTCGTCGCGGACAGCAGCGGCAACGCGGGCACCTCGGTGGCCGCCTACTGCGCCCGAGCCGGTCTGCCCTGCACGGTGTACGTCCCCGAGGGCACCTCGGCCAAGAAGACCGAGCAGATCCGGGCCCACGGCGCGCGGCTGGAGATCGTCCCCGGAGACCGTACGGCGACCGCGCTCGCGGCCCGTGCCGCCGCCGACGAACCGGGCACCTTCTACGCCTCGCACGTCTTCAACCCGTACTTCCTGCACGGCACCAAGACGTACGTGTACGAACTCTGGGAGGACCTCGGCGGCCGGCTCCCCGACGCCCTGGCCGTCCCGGTCGGCAACGGCACCCTGCTGCTCGGCGCCGCCCTCGCCACCGCCGAACTCCTCGCCCTGGGGCTCGTCGACCGGCGTCCGGCGCTGATCGCCGTCCAGGCCGAGGCGGTCTCCCCGCTGGCCGCCGCCTTCCACGCGGGCGCGACCTCGCTGCTCCGGCCGGCCGCCCCGGCGCCGACCCTCGCGGAGGGCATCGCCATCGCGGAACCGCCGCGCGCGGAGCAGATCCTGGCAGCGGTACGCGAGTCCGGAGGCACCTTCCTCACGGTGACGGAGGGGCAGATCCGCGAGGCGCAAAGGGACCTGGCCCGGCGCGGGCTCTACGCCGAGACCACGGCGGTGGCCTGCTGGGCGGCGGTCGGCGACTGGACGGACGGCAGCATCGTGGTCCCGGTGTGCGGAGCGGGGCTCAAGACGGGGATGGCCGCGTGAGGAGGCGTCAGTCGGCGACCCAGTAGGTGTCGTGCTTGATGAAGAACTCCGCGCGCTCCTCCTCGGACCAGTGGACGGCCTCGGCCACCTTCTCGAAGTACTCCTCCCTCGGAGCTCCCGGGGCGAAGAGCAGGAGCATCGAGGCGTCCGCGTCGGCGTCGTTGCGGAAGCCGTGCAGTCCGCCCTGCGGAACGTGCACGAAGTCGCCTTCGGTGGCGTCGATCCACCGCTCGCCGTCGTAGATCCGGACGGTGCCGCCGAGGATGAAGAAGGACTCGGAGATCGCCCGGTGGAAGTGGGTGGCGGGGCCGCCCGCCCGGGGTGCCATGTCCACCCGGTACAGCCCGAACGCACCGTTCGTGGCGGTGCCCTTGGCCAGATAGTGGGTGCGGTTGCCGTTCGGGGCGGCCAGTTCGGCGGCGGCGCCCGCCGGCCGGTAGGTGGCGCTGACGACACCCTGGCCGTCCTTGTACACCGGGTCCGGGTAGGACATGATCCCCGCCTTCTCACGCGCCGGACCGGGGCTTCCACGGCCCGGCTGCTCCGTTCGGAGGACGGCCCGTCGGCCGCCCGCTCGCCTTGCGCGGTGTCAGGCGCGCCGTGACGGGCGCCCGCCGGTCGCGTCCCTATTTTCGTACGGGTGAGACACGCGCGCACCTCCCTCGTCGGTTGCCTGGCCACCGTTTCGGCCCTGATCGTAGCCCCCGGCCCCGTGGCCGCCCACGGAACGGAAACGGCCCCCTCCTCCTGCGCGGCCCCCGGCACCCGGACCGCCGCCCCTCCAGGCGTCACTGACGCCGCGTGGGAGATGGCCTCCACCCGTTTCGGCGAGGCCGGGGGGTACGACCCGTACGTCGGCAACGGCTACCTCGGCCACCGCGTCCCGGCGACCGGGGCGGGTTACGCGGTCCACCCGGAGAAGACCGGCTGGCCGCTGTACACCCCGCGCTACGACGGGGCTTTCGTCACCGGGCTGTACGGGGCCGAGCCCGGCACCACCGAGGGGCGCGAGGTGCTCGCCGCACTGCCGAGCTGGACCCCGCTCGACCTCCGCGTCGGAACGGAGACCTTCGGCGCCGACACCCCGCCCGGCCGGATCTCGGACTACCGCCAGACCCTCTTCCTCGCCTGCGGGCTGGTCCGCACCTCACTGCGGTGGACCACGGCGGACGGCAGGGCCACCGACCTGGTGTACGAGGTCCTGACGGACCGCTCGGACGTGCACGCCGGTGCCGTACGGCTGACGCTGACGCCCCGGTGGACCGGCACGGCCACGGTCACCGGCCGGCTCGACGGGCGGGGCGCGCGCCGGATGGCGGTGGCGGACGACGGGACCTTCCGCACGCACGGCACCGGGGTCGAGGGGGCGGTCGTCCAGACCGTGCGGCCGGATGCGGGCCCGGGGCTCGTGCGGGACCTGCGGGTGCGCGCGGGGCGGTCGTACACCGTCGAGAAGTACGTCGGCGTCGACACCGCCCTCACCTCCGCCGCCCCGCTCGCCTCGGCGCGCGCGGCCTCCCGGCGGGCCGCCGGGCGCGGCTGGGCCCGGATGCTCGCCGACAGCGCGGCGCTCTGGCGGCGCGACTGGTCGTCCGACGTGCTGGTGCCGGGCAGCCCGGACCTCCAGCGATGGCTGCGGGCGGCCCAGTACGGGCTGCTCGCCGCGACCCGTACCAGCGCCTCGGACAGCGTCGCCCCGGCCGGTGCGACCAGCGACAACTACGCGGGCATGATCTTCTGGGACGCCGAGACGTGGATGTACCCGGGGCTGCTCGCCACCCGCCCCGAACTCGCCCGCACCGTGGTGGAGTACCGCTACCGCACCCGGGACGCGGCCCGCGCGAACGCCGCGAAGCTGGGGTACGACGGGCTGTTCTACCCGTGGACCAGCGCGAGCCGGGGCCGTCTCGACTCCGAGTGCCAGAGCTGGGACCCGCCGCACTGCCTCACCCAGAACCACCTCCAGGGCGATGTGGCGCTCGCGGTGTGGCAGTACTGGCTGGCCACCGGCGACCGCGCCTGGCTGGCGGAGCGCGGCTGGCCGCTGCTGAGCGGGATCGCCGACTTCTGGGCCTCCCGGGCGACCGCGAACCCGGACGGCAGCTGGTCGATCGTGAACGTCGCCGGTCCCGACGAGTACAGCAACGGCGTCACCGACGGTGTCTACACCAACGCGGTCGCCGCGACCGCCCTGCGCGACGCCGTCCGCGCCGCGGCCCTCCTCGGCCACCCGGCCCCCGACGCCTGGCGGCGGGTCGCGGACGGGCTGCGCATCCCGTACGACCCGGAGCGCAAGATCTTCCTCCAGTACGCGGGGTACACCGGCTCGACGATCAAGCAGGCGGACACGGTGTTGCTGACGTACCCGCTGGAGTGGCCCATGGAGCCGGGCGCCGCCGCCGCGACCCTCGACTTCTACGCCGCGCGCACCGATCCGGACGGCCCGGCCATGACGGACTCCGTGCACGCGATCGACGCCGCCGCCATCGGGGAGCCCGGGTGTGTCGCGTACACCTACCTCCAGCGTTCCGTACGCCCCTTCATGCGCGGCCCGTTCGGCCTGTTCTCCGAGGCGCGTGGCGCCAAGTCCGGTGCCTCGGACCCGCTGTCGGGGTTCCCCGCCGAGGACTTCCTCACCGGCAAGGGCGGCTTCCTCCAGGTCTTCACCCACGGCCTGACCGGACTGCGGCTGCGCGAGGACGGCATCCGGCTCGACCCCGTCCTGCCGCCCCAACTGCGCGCGGGCGTCACCCTGAAGGGGCTGCGGTACCGGGGCCGTACCTACGACATCGCGCTCGGACCCGCCACCACCGCGGTCCGGCTGACGTCGGGCGCGCCCTTCACCGTGCACACCCCGGCGGGCCCGAGGCGCCTGTCCGGCACCCTGGTGCTCCCCACCCGCCGTCCTGATCTCGCCCCCACCGACGACCTGGCCCGCTGCCGCCCGGCCACCGCGGACTCCGAGTCCCCCGGGCTCTACGCCGAGGCCGCGGTGGACGGCTCCCCCGCCACCGCCTGGTCCCCGGACGGGGCCACCGGCACGCTGACGGTCCGGCTGGACCGGGCGCTGCGGATCACCTCGGTGGCCCCGGTGTGGAGCGACGTACCGCCCGCCGCCCACACCGTGGAGACCTCGGCGGACGGCCGCACCTGGCGCCCGTACACCCCGGGCGCGACGGCCCGCGAGGTGCGGGTGACGGTGGTCTCGGCGGACCCGGCGAAGCCGGCGGGGATCACGGAGCTCAGGGTGGGGTAGAGCGGCGGGAGGGACTCCGCCAGGGGCTGCCCGGTCCACCGGAGCTCCCGCGCTTTCCGGGTCGAAGCCTGCCGCCGGTGCTGGGAGGATGGCCGACATGGACATCCGGCGCAGGAACAACGTCTCCGTCACCGGCAACCCTCGGGGGCGCGCGGTGGTACTGGCGCACGGTTTCGGGTGCGACCAGAACATGTGGCGCCTGACCGTGCCCGCCCTGGCCGAGAACTACCGGGTGGTGCTCTTCGACTACGTCGGGTCAGGCGGATCCGACCTCTCGGCGTGGAGCGAGGAGCGCTACTCGTCCTTGAAGGGGTACGCCCGGGACGTGGTGGAGGTCTGCGAGGAGCTGGATCTGGAGCAGGCGGTGTTCGTGGGGCACTCGGTCAGCGCCATGATCGGGGTCCTGGCGGCCCAGGAGGCACCCGACCGGATCGGCGCGCTGGTGATGGTCACCCCCTCGCCCCGCTACATCGACGGGGACGGCTACAAGGGCGGCTTCAGCGCCGAGGACATCGACGAACTGCTGGCCTCGTTGGAGCTGAACTATCTGGGCTGGTCCGCCACGATGGCCCCGCTGATCATGGGCAATCCGGACCGGCCCGCTCTGGGCCAGGAGCTGACCGACAGCTTCTGCGCGACGGACCCGGACATGGCGCGCGCCTTCGCCCGCACCACCTTCCTGTCCGACAGCCGCGCGGATCTGGCGGGCGTGACGGTACCGACGCTGGTCCTGGAATGCGCCCAGGACATGATCGCGCCGCCGGAGGTCGGGGCTTACGTGCATCACGCGATCGGCGGCTCGACCCTGGTCACCCTCGACGCGACCGGCCACTGCCCCCAGCTGTCGGCGCCCGACGCCACCAACGCGGCGATCACCGAGTTCCTGGCCGGCCTGGGATGACGGACCGGGCGGGGCCGGAGCCAGACCCCTCCCGCAGGGACGACGCGTTCGCGGAGCTCCTGGAACCCAGCGCCGAGGAGCTGTACGAGAGCGCTCCGTGCGGATATCTGTCCACGCGCATGGACGGCACGGTGGCGAAGATCAACACCACCCTGCTGGACTGGCTCGGCCTCGCGCGGGAGGCGGTGGTGGGCCGGATGCGCTTCGTCGACCTGCTGACCGTCGGTGGCAGGCTGTACCACGAGACGCACTTCGCCCCGCTGCTGCGCATGCGCGGCCGGATCAGCGGCATCGCCCTCGACATCAGGCAGTCCGACGGGGGGAGGATGCCGGTGCTCGTCTCGGCCGTGGTCAAACACGACGCCGCCGGCGACCCGCTGCTGATCCGCATCACCGTCTTCGACTCCCGTGACCGCCGCGGCTACGAGGAGGAACTCCTGCGGGCGCGCCGGGCGGCCGAGGAAGCCACCCGGCGCGCCCAGGACGACCGCACCAGGCTGCAGGACGCCCTCGCGGTACTGCAGCAGGCGCTGCTGCCCGACACCCTGCCGCCGGTCCCCGGCATGGAGGCCGCCGCGCACTACCACACCGCTTCCCCCGACCGGCTCGGCGGCGACTTCTACGACGTCTTCCCGGTCGACGCCACCCGCTTCGCCTTCTTCCTCGGCGACGTGTGCGGCAAGGGCCCCCAGGCCGCCGCCGTCACCGCGCTGACCCGCCACACCCTGCGTGCCGCGGCCCTGCACGACCCCGATCCCGTATCGGCCCTCTCCACGCTCAACACGGTGCTGTACGAGCGCTACTCGGGCGGCCCGGACCCCCGCTACTGCACCGCGGTCTTCGGTGTACTCGCACCCGGCCCCGCCACCGGTGAGGTAGACGTCCACCTCGCGTCGGGCGGTCACCCGCCGGCGCTGGTGCTGCGCGCCGACGGCCGCGCCGACTACCTGCCCACCCCCGGCGGCCTCCTGGTGGGCGTCCTGCCCGACCCGGAGTTCGTCACCGCCGACACCCGGCTCACCCCCGGCGACACCCTCCTCCTCTACACCGACGGCCTCACCGAGGCCCGCACCGGCCCGGACGGCACCGGCTTCTACGGCGACGAGGCGCTGCGCGCCTTCGCCCGAGGCCGGGCCGGCGAACCCGCCCACGCCGTCATCGCCGCTCTGACCGGACTGCTGGACAGCTTCGGCGAGGGCGTGAACGACGACACCGCCCTGCTCGCCCTGGGCGTTCCGGCCGGCGGGGCGGCGGGCCGGGGTGCGGACGGGCCGAAGTCCTCCGCCTGAAGCCCCGGGTACGCCCGTCGTCACGGACCGGGCTCTCGGCGCGCTTCCCCTCCGACCGGGCCGGGCCGGGCCACTGTCAGTGGCTGCTGATTCCCTGACGTCATGAGCACTCTGCGCGAAACCGCCGCCCGTCTCCCCGGCCCCGACGAACTCCGCTCCCACCTGCGCGCGTTGGCCGTCCTGGACGCGACGATCGGCGACGAACCGCAGTACTGCTGCTACGGCTTCCACGCCGACTGGGGCCCCGGCGAAGAGGCCGCCCTGATGGACAACGGCTCGGGGGACGACTTCTCGGTCGTCTTCACCCCGTCCGGCGTGCTCATACGCGGCTTCGACCACGAGTCGAGGATGAGCCCGTACGCGACGGACGACGAGGAGGTCTGGCCCGGCGTCATCGACGAGGTGCCCGCCGTGCTGAGACCGCTGCTGGACGAACCCGCCTTCCGCGAGGAGGACATCGACGTCCCCCGCGTGACCACCTGCCTGTGGCGCACGTCGGACGACACACAGTGGCGGACCGGCTCGGCCATCGACTTCCCGCCCGGCGTCGAGGACCCGGACGGCTCGGCCTACCTCTTCCGCCTCCTCACCGACCGCTCCCCCGAGGCCGTCCAGTCGTACTTCGAGGACTACTACGAGCGCCCCGTCCCCCTCGACGCCATCCGCCACGTCCTCGCCGGACGTCCCCTCACCCCCGAGATCACCACGGCGCTCGCTCCGTAGGCCCCCTCCAGCACCCTCTGCGTTCCGCCCCTCACACGGGCCAGGCGGTCAGCAGATCGCCGGGACCGTAGGCGGCATCGACTCCCGTGCAGTCGACTCCGCTGCGCGAGACCGCCACGACGGGAACCGGTGCGTCGGTGAGGGCGGCCCGATGCCGATGGAGGGCCGCCAGGTCGTGCCGGTCGAAGGGCGACCGCTCCAGCCACTTGATGGAGCCGACGAAGAGCAGCTCCTTGGCGACGGGGCCCCGGTCCGCCCCGACGATGTCGATCTCAACGTCGTTGGTACGGGTCCAGTAACCACCCACCGCAGGGGCTGCGGGCAGCCGGTCGTCTGGCAGTATCCGCGCCAGGGCCTCCCGGACGAGGGGCTCGACGGCGCGTCCACGCCAGCTGGTCCAGTTCTCCCGGACACGCGCCAGGGTGAGATCGCCGCGCCCGCGCTCGATCTCCTCCATGGACGGCCCGAGCAGGTGGAGCCAGAACCGCAGATAGGGGTCGGCCACCCGGTAGCGTCGGTCCTTCGACGGGCGCGGCGACACGGGAAGCTCCGCAGCGACGACGCGCTTGTCCGTGAGCAGTTCCAGCGCGCGCGACAGAGGTGTGGCCCCGATTCCACCGGCCGCGCGGGCGATGTTGGTGAACGTCCGCTCGCCGCTGCCGATCGCTCCCAACACCGTGCGCGCCTGGGCCTGCGGGGGGAACTCGGCGGCCAGCGACCGCTCGGCCGACACCAGCAGGGCAGAGAGCGGGTCACTCAGCGCCTCGCCGAGGAAGTCCCAGAGCCCGGCACCTCGCGGCCATTCCGCGCAGATCAGCGGCAGTCCGCCGGTGACCAGAGCGGCGTCGAAGGCCTCCGCCGGCTCCAGTTGGAGCATCTGCCCGACCTCGGCAGGGTTCAGCGACCCCAGAACCATTTCCCGGCCCCGCTGATGGAAGGGGCGCCCGTAGGCGTTCAGGGTCTCCATCATCGACAGGTCCGAACCGATGAGGACGAGGAGGACCGGCTTGGTCTCCAGTACCCGGTCCCAGGCCCGTTGCAGCATCCCCTCGAAGGCGCCGCCGGCGTCCATCAGATACGGCACCTCGTCGATGACCACCACGCTGGTCCGGTCGGCGGGCAGCGCGGCGGCCAGCACGTCGAACGCGGAGTCCCAGCTCTCCGGCCGCGAGGCGGCCACGAGGTGGGCCAGCGGAAGCGTCGACACCTGGGCGTCCCTGGCCAGGCGCGCGAGATCGTCCACCGGGGACGCGCCGGTCGCCGCGTAGAACAGGAACGGGGCTCCGGAGCGTTCCGCGAAGCGCTCGACCAGTCGCGACTTGCCCACCCGGCGCCGCCCGCGCAACAGCACGCACCGACCGGGCCGCTCCCCGCCGACCCCTGCCGCCACCTTCCCCAGCTCTCGCTCCAGCGCCGCCAGCTCCTGGCGACGGCCCACGAAGTCCGCCACGACCATCAACCTCCACACATGTTACTAACATTCACGTGAGTAACATCAATGTTAGCATCATCGCATCGCGCTGCAGGACGGCACGACACGAGGAGGGAGGCAGAGGAAGAACTTCCCGGCCACCGAGCAGGAAGTCCCGGACCGCCTTCCCGCCTCTGCCGCCGACGCCACCGTCGACCGCTCCCTCCCGCGCGTTCTCGACGAGGAGGACTTCGCCTCTCGACCGAGGCCCGGAACGCTTGCGACTCGTCGAGACACCCGAGGGGGCGAAGGTGACGATGCATCAGAACATCCAGCACCTGTCCAGCAAAAGGGGCCGACTCCCGAAAGAGCCGGCCCCTCGCCACCCGCAGACTTGGCGAACCAGCCAGCCTGCAGTGACGACGTGACTACACGTTGAAGCGGAACTCCACCACGTCCCCGTCCTGCATGACGTACTCCTTGCCCTCCATGCGGGCCTTGCCCTTCGCGCGGGCTTCGGCGACCGAGCCGGTCTCGACCAGGTCGGCGAAGGAGATGATCTCCGCCTTGATGAAGCCCTTCTGGAAGTCGGTGTGGATCACACCGGCCGCCTCGGGGGCCGTGGCGCCCTTCTTGATCGTCCAGGCGCGGGTCTCCTTGGGGCCTGCCGTGAGGTAGGTCTGGAGGCCGAGGGTGTCGAAGCCGACGCGGCCGAGGGTGGCGAGGCCGGGCTCTTCCTGGCCCATGGACTGGAGGAGCTCCAGGGCTTCGTCGTCGTCCAGCTCGATGAGCTCGGACTCGATCTTGGCGTTGAGGAAGATGGCCTCGGCCGGGGCGACCAGGGCGCGCTGGGCGTCCTTGAACTCCTCGTCGACCAGCTCGTCCTCGTCGACGTTGAAGACGTAGAGGAACGGCTTGGTGGTGAGGAGGTGCAGCTCGTGGAGGAGCCGGCCCTTCTCGGTGGCGGCGGTGATGCCGGCGGCGAAGAGCGTCTGGCCGGACTCCAGGATCTTCTGGGCCTCCTCGACCGCGGCCAGGACGGCGACCTTCTCCTTCTGGAGACGGGACTCCTTGGTGAGGCGCGGGACGGCCTTCTCGACGGACTGGAGGTCGGCGAGGATCAGCTCGGTGTTGATCGTCTCGATGTCGTCCTTGGGCGAGACCTTGCCGTCGACGTGGACGACGTTCTCGTCCTTGAAGGCGCGGATGACCTGGCAGATCGCGTCGGACTCACGGATGTTCGCGAGGAACTTGTTGCCCAGGCCCTCGCCCTCGCTGGCGCCGCGCACGATCCCGGCGATGTCGACGAAGTCGACCGTGGCGGGGAGGATCTTCTGCGAGTTGAAGATCCCCGCGAGCGTGTTCAGCCGGGGGTCGGGGACACCGACCACGCCGACGTTCGGCTCGATGGTGGCGAACGGGTAGTTGGCCGCCAGTACGTCGTTCTTGGTCAGGGCGTTGAACAGGGTCGACTTGCCGACATTCGGCAGACCGACGATTCCGATCGTGAGCGACACGTTGGCGACTTCCTGGAGTGAGGACGGGGCACAGGGGCGGAGCGTGCCGGGCCGGGCCCGGCCGTGGACCGATTCTCCAGTTTACGGGCGGGGCCGACCGTGCCGTCACGGGTCCGGAGGGATGCGGCGGTGCCCCTCCCGCCGGAGCCGAACGCCGAACAGGGTCCTCATTCGGCCGTGTGACGTCGAACGCAGCCCCAAGCTCGGCCAAAGCGCGTGTTCAATGCCTGATTCACCCGGTTCCGCGACCTACGTTGTCCAGGTGGAGCAGCACAGGACTCGTCCCCCGCAGCGCAGGCAGCCCCAGGAGCCCTCGGCGGCCCCGGTTCCTCCGGGCGGCGGTGCGCCTCTCGTCGAGAGTTCGGCCGTCTACCGGGTGGTCGGCACGCCCGGCGCGCGGCGGAGCGTACCTCCCGTGGCGCTCGCGCTGCGCAGACTCCCCGCTCCCCGGCTGACCGGCATCGGTGCGGGGCTCTTCGCCACCGCTGTGATGTTCGTACTGGCCTGCCTGGTCCGGCTGCTGTTCGACTCGTCCGTGCTCGTCTACGGGGTGCTGTTCGTGCCCGTCAGCGCGCTGACGGCGCTCTGGGTGCGGCCCGCCGACCTGGTGACCGCGCCGATCAGCGTGCCGATCGCCTTCGCCGTCGGTGTGCTGCCCGTGGCCGGGGGCGACGGCGGGTTCGGCGGCAGGCTGATGGCGGTCGTCACCGCGCTCGCGGTGCACGCGGGCTGGCTGTACGGGGGCACCCTGGTCGCCGGAGTGATCGCGACCGTGCGCAAGGTCCGGCAGATGCGGCAGCGGCAGGTCCTGCTCGCCGCGAAGGCGCTCCGGCCCGCCGTGTCTCCGGTGGCCGGGGACCGGAACGCGAGCACCGACGGGCGCCCGGAGGACCGGCCGGACCGGGGCGAGCGCCCCCGTCCGGCGAAGGCCCGCCCCGCCTCCGGGATGCGCGGCGGGCCCGTGGGACGGAGCACGGCCCGCCGCACTCCACAGGCGTGAGGACGCACACGCGGCCCCTGGTACGGAGCCTGCGGGCGCGCCCTGCCCGCGAGGGAACGGCGCGCCCCGCACCGTGAAGGGGCGCTACTTCCCCGCCGCGCGGGCCGCCATGGCCGCGCCGACGATGCCGGCGTTGTTCTGCAGCTGGGCCGGGACCATTTCCGCCCGTACGTGCTTGACGAGTGGCAGGAACTTCTCCGCCTTGCGGCTCACCCCGCCGCCGATGATGAAGAGCTCGGGCGAGAACAGCATCTCCACGTGGGCGAGGTACTTCTGCACCCGGTGCGCCCAGTGCTCCCAGCTCAGGTCGTGGTCCTCCTTGGCCTTGGTCGACGCGTGCTTCTCCGCGTCGTGGCCGTTCAGCTCCAGGTGGCCCAGCTCGGTGTTGGGCACGAGCTGCCCGTCGGTGAAGACGGCGGAGCCGATGCCGGTGCCGAAGGTGAGCATGATGACCGTTCCCTTGCGGCCCTTGCCCGCACCGAAGGTCATCTCGGCGACGCCCGCCGCGTCCGCGTCGTTGAGGATCGTCACGGGACAGCCGAGCCGCTCGGAGAGGAGCGCGCGGGCGTCCAGATCGACCCAGCCCTTGTCGACATTGGCGGCGGTGCGGGTGACGCCGTCGGTGACCACGCCGGGGAAGGTGATGCCGACCGGTCCGGACCAGTCGAAGTGGCCGACGACCTCGGCAACGCAGTCGGCGACACCCTCGGGTACCGCCGGGTGCGGTGTCAGCACCTTGTGGCGCTCCTGCGCCAAGTCCCCACGATCAAGGTCCACGGGAGCGCCCTTGATCCCTGAACCGCCGATGTCCACGCCGAAGATCTCCATGGGCACCACGGTAAGGGCAGCGGACGCCTCGCACGCCCCGAGCGGCCGGTACGTACGTAAAGGTCCTGTGGGATGCGCGTAGAACGTCCTGCGGACCGCACGCGGAGCGCGGCCGTCCGGTACGCCTCGGCGCTGTGACGCCTCGGTGCTGTGGACGGCCGCGCGTGCGCGGAACTACGGCCGCCCGCTCGCAGAGCTACGGCCGCGGCTTCGCGGAGTCACTGCTGGGCGGCGAGGGCGGCGGCCTCGGCGCGCAGGTCGCGGCGGAGTTCCTTGGGCAGCGAGAAGGTGATCGACTCCTCGGCCGTCTTGACCGTCTCGACGTCCGCGTAACCGCGCTCGGCGAGCCACTCCAGCACGCCGTCGACGAGGACGTCGGGGACGGAGGCGCCGGAGGTGAGGCCGACCGTGGTGACGCCTTCCAGCCAGGCCTCGTCGATCTCGGAGGCGAAGTCGACCAGGTGGGCGGCGGGGGCTCCGGCGTCCAGGGCGACCTCGACCATGCGGATCGAGTTGGAGGAGTTCTTGGAGCCGACGACGATGACCAGATCGGCGTCCTCGGCCAGCTTCTTCACGGCGACCTGGCGGTTCTGCGTGGCGTAGCAGATGTCGTCGCTGGGCGGGGAGAGCAGGTTCGGGAACTTGTTCTTCAGGGCGTCGACCGTCTCCATCGTCTCGTCCACCGAGAGCGTGGTCTGGGAGAGCCAGACCACCTTCGACTCGTCGCGGACCTGGACATTGGCGACGTCCTCGGGGCCGTCGACCAGGGTGATGTGGTCGGGGGCCTCGCCGCTGGTGCCGATGACCTCTTCGTGGCCCTCGTGACCGATCAGGAGGATGTCGTAGTCCTCCTTGGCGAAGCGGACGGCTTCCTTGTGGACCTTGGTGACGAGCGGGCAGGTGGCGTCGATCGTGGCGAGCCGGCGCTCGGCGGCCTCGGCGTGGACGGTCGGCGCGACGCCGTGCGCGGAGAACATCACGATGGAGCCCTCGGGGACCTCCGCGGTGGTCTCCACGAAGATCGCCCCCTTCTTCTCCAGGGTCTGCACGACGTACTTGTTGTGCACGATCTCGTGGCGCACGTAGACCGGGGCCCCGTACTGCTCCAGGGCCTTCTCGACGGCGATCACGGCACGGTCCACGCCCGCGCAGTAGCCACGGGGAGCGGCGAGCAGGACACGGCGGGCAGGGGTGGCAGTCATGCGTCCCATCGTAAGGCCGTACCGAACAGGCGCGGGCTCGGTCCGGTCGGGAGACTGGGCCTTGATCACCGGGGTACGAGCCCGGCCGCGCCGGCGGGCCCGTCCGCCGGGCCGGACACCATGGAGGGCCGATGCCGGAAACCGGAACGGGCAGCAGCGCGCGACACGGACTGCGCCGCACGCTCGGATTCAGGGACCTGGTGGTCTACGGGCTGCTGTTCATCGCTCCGATGGCCCCGGTGGGTGTGTTCGGCACGCTGGACGCGAAGTCCGGCGGTGCGGTCGCGCTCGTGTACGTCGTGGCGACGGTCGTGATGGCCTTCACGGCGTTCAGTTACGCCCAGATGGTGCGGGTCGCCCCGAAGGCCGGGTCGGTGTTCACGTACGCCCGCAAGGGGCTCGGCGAGGTGCCCGGGTTCATCGCCGGGTGGATGGCGATGCTCGACTATCTGCTGATCCCGGCGGTCGCCTACCTCTTCTCCGGGATCGCGATGAACGCGCTGGTCCCGGAGGTGTCGCGGTGGGTGTGGACGGCCGTCGCGGTGGTGCTGACCACGGCGCTCAACCTGTGGGGGGTGCGGGCCGCCGCGCGGGTCGGCTTCGCGGTGCTCGCGCTGGAGATCGCGGTGCTGCTGGTGTTCGTGGTGTCGGCGGTGGTGGTGCTGGCGCGGGACGGCGCGCAGCGCGGCTGGCTGTCGCCGCTGTCCGGCGATTCGGGGTTCTCGACGACCGCGGTGATCGGGGCGGTCTCGGTGGCCGTCCTCTCCTACCTGGGCTTCGACGCCATCGCCTCGTTCGCGGAGGAGGTGACGGGCGGGTCCGCGAAGGTCGCGCGGGCGGTGCTGTTCTGTCTGGTGATGGCGGGGGCCCTCTTCGTGGTGCAGTCGTATCTGGCGGCGCTGCTGGAGCCGGTCTCCTCGGCGGAGCTGGCGGCGGATCCGGCGGCGCAGGGGTCGGCGTTCTACGACGCGGTGGACGCCTCGGTCGGAACCTGGCTGCACGACCTGGTCGCGGCCAGCAAGGCGGTCGGAGCGGCGTTCGCGGCGCTGGCGGGGCAGGCGGCGGCCGGGCGGCTGGTCTTCGCGATGGCGCGGGAGCGGCGGCTGCCGTCGTTCCTGGCGCGGGTCGACGCGAAGTCGGGGGTGCCGAGGGTGGCGGTGCTCTGCGCGGCGGTCGTCACGCTGGTGGCGGCGGTGTGGGCGGCCCGGCGCGACGACGGGCTCGACCATCTGGTGTCCGTGGTGAACATCGGTGCGCTGACCGCGTTCGTGCTGCTGCACGCGTCGGTGGTGGGCTGGTTCGTGGTCCGCCGGATGGAGGGCGTGCCGAGCTGGTGGCGCCATCTGGTGGTGCCGGTACTGGGCGCGGCGGCGCTGGTCGCCGTGATCGTGGAGGCGACGACGAGCGCGCAGGTGGTGGGTGCCTGCTGGCTCGCCGTGGGGCTCGTGGTGGTGGCGGTGCAGGGCGGACGGCGTACCGGCGGGGAGGAGGAATCCATGGGCCGCGGCGGGGGCACCCGGCCCGGTGCGTGAACGGGCCCGCTGTCCGCGGTGGCGGTTACGCTCGCCCGTATGGCTCTCAACACGTCCGCGGAAGCCCCGCTGCCCGTCGGTGAGGTGTCCCGGCTCATCGGCGGCTGGATCGACCGGCTCGGCGCGGTCTGGGTCGAGGGGCAGATCACGCAGCTCTCGCGGCGGCCGGGGGCGGGCGTCGTCTTCCTGACGCTGCGCGACCCGGCCCACGACATCTCGGTGGGCGTGACCTGCTTCCGGCAGGTCTTCGACCGGATCGCGGACGTGGTGACGGAGGGTGCGCGGGTCGTGGTCCTGGCGAAGCCGGAGTGGTACGCGCCGCGCGGCCAGCTCTCGCTCCGGGCGACGGAGATCCGTCCGGTCGGCATCGGTGAGCTGCTGGTACGGCTGGAGCAGCTGAAGAAGTCGCTCGCCTCGGAGGGGCTGTTCGCGCTGGACCGGAAGCGGCCGCTGCCGTTCCTGCCGCAGTTGATCGGGCTGGTCTGCGGGCGGGCTTCGGCCGCCGAGCGCGACGTCCTGGAGAACGCGCGCCGACGCTGGCCCGCGGTGCGGTTCGAGGTGCGCAACACCGCCGTCCAGGGCGTCCACGCGGTCAACCAGGTGGTCCAGGCGGTCCAGGAGCTGGACGGCATGCCCGAGGTGGACGTGATCGTCGTCGCGCGGGGCGGTGGCAGCGTGGAGGACCTGCTGCCGTTCTCCGACGAGGCGCTGATCCGCGCCGTCGCCGCCTGCCGTACGCCGGTGGTGTCCGCGATCGGGCACGAGCCGGACTCCCCGCTGCTGGACCTGGTCGCGGACCTGCGCGCGTCCACGCCGACGGACGCGGCGAAGAAGGTCGTACCGGACGTGGGCGAGGAGCTGGACCGGGTCCAGCAGCTGCGGGACCGGGCGCTGCGGAGCGTGCGCGGGCTGCTGGAGCGCGAGGAGCGGGGGCTCGCGCAGGCACTCGGCCGACCGTCGATGGAACGTCCGCAGCGGCTGGTGGACGAGCGGGCCGCCGAGGTGGAGGCGCTCACGGGGCGTAGCCGCCGGGTGCTGGGGCATCTGCTGGACCGGGCCGACTCGGAGATCGCGCACACCCTGGCCCGGGTGGTCTCGCTCTCCCCCGCGGCCACCCTGGAGCGCGGTTACGCGGTGCTCCAGCGGGCGGACGGCCATGTGGTGCGCGCCCCGGCGGAGGCCGGCGCCCCCGGCGAGGTGCTGCGGGCACGGGTGTCGGAGGGCGAGTTCGCGGTACGGGTGGAGGGGTGAGCGGGCCCGTGGCACCGGGTGGACGCCTCCGGGTTCCGGACCGGGACCGCTGTCGGTGCGCGCACATAGAGTGGGCGGCATGACGGACGACGGGACGACCACCGCCGGTGCGACCGGCACGCTCGGTTACGAGCAGGCGCGCGACGAGCTGATCGAGGTCGTGCGCCGGCTGGAGACGGGCGGCACCACGCTGGAGGAGTCGCTGGCGCTCTGGGAGCGCGGCGAGGAGCTGGCGAAGGTGTGCCGCCGATGGCTGGAGGGTGCCCGCGCCCGCCTCGACGCGGCCCTGGCCGGTCCGGACGACAAGCGCGGGGACGCGTCGCCGGGCGAGTAGGCGTGCGCGGCGGCCGGGGAGTCGCCCTCCGCCGGGGCGGGTGGGTCTCGCACACGTGGCGGGAGGCCGTGACGCTCACGGCCGGCGCTGTGGCGTGCCTCACCTCGACCCGCGATTAGTTGAAAGTTAATCTACCTCTCGGCTACGGTGATCACATCGCTCGATCCCGTACGCCCCGAAGGTGGTTCGTCCATGTCCCTCGCCCTTGACCCCGCCGCGCAGGCCCTCCTCTTCACCGAGGCCCGCACCGCCAACACCTTCTCCGACGAGCCGGTGACCGACGAGCAGGTCCAGGCGATCTACGAGCTGGTCAAGTACGGCCCCACCGCCTTCAACCAGTCGCCGCTGCGTGTCGTCCTGGTCCGCTCCGAGGAGGGCCGCGCCCGCCTCGTCGAGCACATGGCCGAGGGCAACCGCCCGAAGACCCTCGCCGCGCCGCTGGTCGCGATCCTCGCCGCCGACAACGAGTTCCACGAGGAGCTCCCGGCGCTCATGCCGCACTTCCCGCAGGCCAAGGACGCGTTCTTCTCCGAGCGCCCGGTCCGCGAGCAGTCCGCCGCGCTGAACGCCGCGCTCCAGGCCGCCTACTTCATCGTCGGCGTCCGCGCCGCCGGCCTGGCCGCCGGCCCGATGACCGGCTTCGACGCCGCGGGCATCGAGAAGGAGTTCCTCGACGCCGACCACAAGCTGCTCATGGTCGTCAACATCGGCAAGCCGGGCGAGGACGCCTGGTTCCCGCGCCTGCCGCGTCTGTCGTACGACGAGGTCGTCACCACCGTCTGACCGGTCCGGCCCGACCGGCCGCGCCCGACGAAAAGCCCGGAACACCTGAAGGTGTTC
>NZ_JBHWZJ010000070.1:0-24845 GCF_042728415.1 Streptomyces sp. NPDC060198
GGGCTCAGCCCCGGGGCCGGGTCGGGCGGAGGAACCGGCCGGCCGCACCCATCCGCTCCGAGGACCGTTTCGCCAGCGCCGTCCAGTGCTCCGAGACCGCCCACACCACCCGGACGGCCGAGCGGGGAGCGAGCGCGGCACGGAGCCGGGTGAATCGGCTCGCCCGCTCGGCCAGCCCCGCCCCGACGGTCACCGCGTCCTCGGCCGCACGGACCGGCGGCTGCGGACGGGGAGCGTAGAGCGCCTGCTCCACCGCTCCCGCCACCCGGTGCAGCGCCGCCGCCGGCTCACCGTCCAGCTCACCCAGCCGGACGATGCGGTCGGCCGCCCTGCGCGGGGTCAGCGCGTCGTCCGGAACGATGCCGTGGTCCCAGGCCGTGTCCGTGATCTCCCGCCAGACCGCCAGCGTTCTCGCCGCCGCGTCCGAGGGCGTCCGCCCGCCCGACCCGTACAGCCGCCGGGCCCGCAGCCGGGTCCGCCACAGCAGCGGCGACAGCGGGACCAGCACGACCAGCGCGGCGCCGAGCACCACCAGGACCACCGTGCCGAGCGGGAACCCCGGCCCGGCCGTGTCGGCGGCGACCGGTGCGGCCGAGGGCCCGCACGCACCCTCCCGGCGCATCTGCGCCGGGCAGCTCTCCGAGGCGGACGGGGCGGCCGAGGGCTGCGCCGAGGCGGACGCGGTCGGAGCGGCCGAGGTGTCCGCGGCCCCGGTGGGGGCCTCCGGCACCGTGTACGAGGGCACCGTGCCCCGCGTCGGAGTCGGCTCGAAGCGGGTCCATCCCACGCCCTCGAAGTACAGCTCCGGCCACGCGTGGGCGTCCCGCAGCCCCACCGAGACGGACCCGTTCACCTGCGTCGTCCCCGGGGCGAAGCCCACCGCGACCCGGGCGGGGATGCCCAGCGTCCGGGCCATCGCCGCCATCGCGAAGGAGAAGTGCACGCAGAAGCCCCGCCGGTCCTTGAGGAACCGTGCGATCGCCGCGGTTCCGGTGCCCGAACTCACCGTCGTGTCGTAGCTGAACCCGCCGTTCTGCGCGAACCAGTCCTGCAGGGCCACCGCCTGCTCGTAGTGGTTGGCCGAACCCCGGGTGACCTGCGCGGCCGTCTCCGCCACCACGTCCGGGAGGGAGGTCGGCACCTCGGTGTACTCCAGGGTCAGCTCCTTCGGAGGCAGCCCGGCCGCGGCGAGCTGCGCCGCCGTCGGCTCCACCGCCAGACTGCTGACCCGGTACCGCTCCCCGCCCGTCGTCTGCCCGCCGTCGCCGATGAGGGTGCGCCCCTCGGGCTCGTACCGCCACCGGCCGTCGACCCGGACCCTGGTCGCCGGGTACGGCATCGGCAGGTAGTCCTGCTGGTAGTCCTCGGACGCGGTGATCTCCGCGGTCGTCTCCACGGCCACGACGTCCTTCCCGAGGCCCACCGGTTGCGGAAGCCGGTCCGGTACGTCGCTCAGCGCACGCTTCGACGGCAGCCATTCGCTCCCGGTGAACCGGTCGAGGGAGAGAATGCGCAGGTAGGAGCCCTGCTGGGCGCCGTCGGTGGCGCGGTACGTCAGGACCTCCCGGTCCTTCGACTGGTTGAGGTCGTCCTGGAGGGAGACCAGCGGATTCACCGCGGAGATCGTGCCCCCGCCGCCCCGCCCGTTGCCCGCGCCGAGGTCGCCCACCAGACCGCCGCCGAGCGCGGACATCGAGCCCGGTACGAGGAGCGCGACGCCCAGCGCCAGCGCGCCGATCCGGTGCCCGGTCCGTACGGGGCGCTTCACCCGGTTCCCCGGCGTCGGCCCGCCGCGCGCGGGGCCGCCGAAGAGCCTGCCCCACTGGGCGGTACGGTCCCGGCCCTCCGCGAGCAGGAGCAGCAGGTAGCCCGCGGCGGCCAGGAAGAACAGGAGCCTGCTCGCCCCGCCGCCGGAGAGCCCGGCCGCCACCGAGTACAGCGCGAGCAGCGGTAGCCCGGCCGGTGCGGAGGCGCGCAACGTCACCGCCAGCACGTCGACCAGCAGCCCGATCAGGAGGACCCCGCCGACCAGCAGCAGCCGGATGCCGTCCGTCATCGGTGCGGGGATCGCGTACCGTCCGACGTCGTCCGTGCCCGCCGTCAGCAGGTCGCCCAGCCACTGGACGGCCCGCGGTCCGGGCAGCACCCCGAGCAACGCCCGGTCACGGGCGAACGCGACCGTCAGCAGCACCAGGGTGACCAGCGCCTGCACGCCCACGGCCCCCGCGCGCGCCGGCACGAACCGCCGGGCCAGCGCGCCCCCCGCGCTCTGCACCGCGAGCAGCAGCGCGGCCTCGAAGATCCACGTCCAGGGATCGACCAGGGGCAGCAGCGCCCCAGCCGCCAGCAGTGTCGCCACATAGGCGCACAGGGCGAGCCGCACCGGACCGCTCATGACCATCCTCCGGAGAAACCTGTCGCAGCGCCGCCACCGGCGGGCTGGGTGTCACCGGGCTGCCCGGCCTGCTGCCACACCCGGCCGAGATCCGCCCCGGGCGGCACCGGCACCGCGGTCCAGCCCGCCTCACGCAGCAGCCGCAGCCGCTTTGCGAACGGGATCGCGGGCGCCTGCTCGGCGCCCGGCGCCCACTCCTCGCCGTCCAGTACGAACGCGACTGCGGCGCCGCTGCGCCGCCGCATGGCCGCCGCGACCGCCACCTGCTCCTCGTCGAGGTCGCCGAGGAAGGCGAGCAGCAGCCCTTCGCGCCCACCGCGCAGCACGTCGTGCGCGCCAGCCAGGCCACGCGCGTCGGAGTGCTCGACGACCGCGAGGGTGTCCAGCATCAGCCCCGCCGCCTCGGCGGACTCGTGGGTCGAGCCGGAGGAACCGGAGAATCCGTCGGGGCCGCCGTCACCGGGAACGGCCCCGCCCTCGTCGGTCAGCAGCCGTACCGCGAAGCCCCGCTCGACCAGGTGGGCCAGCGTGGAGGCCGCCGCCGACACCGCCCATTCGAACGCGGATTCGGGTCCGGCGCCCCGGAAGGCGGCCCGCCGGGTGTCCAGCAGCACCGAGGCCCGGGCCCGCTGGGGCTGCTCCTCCCGGCGCACCATCAGCTCGCCGTAGCGTGCGGTGGAGCGCCAGTGGACCCGGCGCAGGTCGTCGCCGTGCCGGTAACCGCGCGGCAGCACGTCGTCCTCGCCCGCCTGGGCGAGGGAGCGCTGACGCCCGTCGCCGTACCCGGAGGCCGCCCCGGTCAGCCGCAGAGGCGGCAGCGCCTGGGTACGGGGGATCACCACCAGGGTGTCGTGGGCGCTGAAGGAGCGGGTCAGTTCGCACATCCCGAACGGGTCGGCGAGCCGCAACTGCAACGGCCCCAGCGGATACCGGCCGCGCAGGTCGGAGCGGACCCGGTAGGACACCTCCCGCCGACCGCCGGGCTCCACCCGGTCCAGCACGAAGCGGGGCCGCGGGCCGAGCACGTACGGCACACGGTCCTGCAGCATCAGCAGCCCGGAGGGCAGCCGCGAGGCGTTGTCCACCCGCAGGTGCACCCGCGCCTCCGAGCCTGCGGGCACCCGCGAGGGCGACAGCCGCCGGGTGCCGACCACCCGGTAGCGGGTGCGGTGGAGCGCGGCCGCGCAGACGAGCGGCAGCACGGCGAGCAGTATGCCGACCCGGAGCAGGTCGGCCTGGCCCAGTACGTAGGCGCAGACCGCGGCGGCGATTCCGGCGGCCAGGAAGGAACGGCCCCGGGTGGTCAGCCCGCCCATCGCCGCCCGCAGGGTGCCTCTGCCGCCGTCGGCGGAGTCCCCGGCCACGCCACCACGGGGGCCGGGACCCCGGTGCGCGTCAGCCATCACGGCCGCCGTGCGCCGGGCGCGTACACCGGGCCGCCCTGCGGGTACGGAGGCACCCGCCGGTCGGCGGCCACCGAGACCGGTGAGGTGGGCACGGGCGTGCGCTGCAGGATCTCCTGCACCACCTGCTCCGCCGTGCGGCGGTTCAGCTGTGCCTGCGCGGTGGGCAGCAGGCGGTGGGCCAGCACCGGCACCGCGAGCGCCTGGACGTCGTCGGGCAGCGCGTAGTCCCGGCCCCCGAGGGCCGCCGCCGCCTTCGCCGCGCGCAGCAGGTGCAGGCTGGCCCGGGGGGAGGCGCCGAGGCGCAGGTCGGGGTGGCTGCGGGTGGCCTGGACCAGTTCGACGGTGTACCGGCGCACCGACTCGGCCACGTGCACCGAGCGGACCGCGTCGATCAGCTTCACGATGTCGTGGGCGTGGGCCACCGGCTGGAGGTCGTCCAGCGGCGGGACCCCGCCGTGCACGTCCAGCATCCGCAGCTCGGCCTCCAGGCTGGGATACCCCATGGACACCCGGGCCATGAACCGGTCGCGCTGGGCTTCCGGCAGCGGGTAGGTGCCCTCCATCTCGACCGGGTTCTGGGTCGCGACGACCATGAAGGGGTCGGGCAGCGCGTAGGTCTGCCCGTCGGTCGTGACCTGCCGCTCCTCCATCGATTCCAGGAGCGCGGACTGCGTCTTGGGCGACGCGCGGTTGATCTCGTCGCCGATCACGATCTGGGCGAAGATGGCGCCCGGCTTGAACTCGAAGTCCTTGCGCTGCTGGTCGAAGACGGACACCCCGGTGATGTCCGAGGGCAGCAGGTCGGGGGTGAACTGGATACGGCGCACCGAACAGTCGATGGACCGGGCCAGTGCCTTGGCCAGCATGGTCTTGCCGACCCCGGGCACATCCTCGATCAGCAGGTGACCCTCCGCGAGCAGAACGGTCAGCGCGATCCGTACGACCTCGGGCTTGCCCTCGATCACGCGCTCCACCGACCCGCGTACCCGCTCCGCCGTGGTGGTCAGATCTGTGAGGTTCGCTCGCTCGTCATAGGTGGTCACCCGGTCCTCCTCGGCCCTTCACGCACGGGCCCGCGCCGTCGAACGGCCTGGCCCACCCCGATTGCGGACGCCCCTCCGGAAGCCCCGGAGTGCGTCACCCACCGCATTCTTGTTGCCGTTACCGCTTCGTGTCACTCGCCTACGGACAACCGGGGCCGATATGTCGGGTGTTGTCGATATTCGGATGCCGGTACGAGCCGCGACGGAGGCGGGACCGGGGTGGCCGGCGGCGGTCGGAGGGGACCGGCGAAGAGCTGGTGGGGGAGCGGGCGGCGGCGGAAGGCCCGAGCGGAGGGCGGCCCCGCGGCGGGCCCGCGGTGAGTCCGCGGGCCCGCCGGGACGGACCGGCCCGCGGATCCACCGGAGCGGGAGGTCAGGAGGCCGGGGAGATCTCGCGCAGCAGACCGGTCTTGACGTCGAAGACGAAGCCCCGGACGTCGTCGGTGTGCAGGAGGAACGGCGAGGTACGGACCCGCTGGATCGACTGGCGCACGTCCTGGTCGACGTCGGAGAAGGACTCCACGGCCCACAGCGGCCGCTGGCCGACTTCCAGCTCCAGCTCGTGGCGGAAGTCCTCCGTCAGCGATTCGAGGCCGCAGGTGGTGTGGTGGATCAGGATGATGCTGCGGGTGCCCAGCGCCCGCTGGCTGATGGTGAGCGACCGGATCACGTCGTCGGTGACCACACCGCCCGCGTTGCGGATGGTGTGGCAGTCGCCGAGTTCCAGGCCCAGCGCGGCGTGCAGGTCGAGACGGGCGTCCATGCAGGCGACCACGGCGACCTTCTGGACCGGACGGGCGTCCATGCCCGGGTCGGTGAAGGCACTCGCGTAGTGGCCGTTCGCCTCCACCAGGCGGTCCGTGACGGTGCCGCCCGTACGGGACACGTCCGGGGAGGCGGGGGCGGCGGCGGAAGGGGACTGTGCGGAAGTCGACATGGCTACGACGTTAGCCGTCCCACCTGCTCGGAGCTGCCTGGGGAAAAGGACAAAGAACGTCAACGAGGCTTGTTGTGAGCTAACCCACAGGACTCACCGCGGCTCCCCCGTCCGAGTGAGGAGTGGGGGGCGGCGGAGCGGGGCGACGCGCTGTCCGGTTCGTTGATCCGGAATCGATCGAATGGCAGGGTGGACTAAAGTGACGCGAAGTTACCGACCGGCCGGAAGGCCGGTCGCGTCGAGCGGGCTCCGAGCGTTTCCGTCGCATGTTCCGGTCCTTTCCGCAACCGCGGCGGTTGCCAGTGGCTCTCCACGACGCGTCGCAGTGGTCCCGTAGGCAGTCGCAGTAGTCGTTGTTCCCGTAATCCTCGGCATCCCCGGGTGCCGATCCGCTCTTCTCTGCATTCCTCCGTATTCCTCCGTATTTCTCCGCATTTCCGATGTCCTCGTGATGTGCGGCGAACGTGCGGCCCGGCCCTCTCCCGCTCATGGCCGGCCGGCGCCCCTTCCCCGGCGCCGGCAGGCCTCCCCTTCTGAGCGGGCGGGGACCAGGCCGCACGTGCCGCCTCACGGACCTGAGCCTGAGAGGGCGCATTGAGCCAGACCCGACACGTCCCGGTGATGCTCCAGCGATGCCTGGACCTGTTGGCCCCGGCTCTGCGGCGGGAGGACGGCACCCCACCGGTGGTCGTCGACTGCACCCTCGGACTCGGCGGACACAGCGAGGCCCTGCTCACCACCTTCCCCGAGGTAAGGCTGGTGGCCCTCGACAGGGACAAGGAGGCACTCCGGCTCTCCGGCGAGCGCCTCGCCCCGTACGGCGACCGCGCCACCCTGGTGCACGCGGTCTACGACGAACTGCCCGAGGTGCTGGACCGGCTCGGTATCCCCAAGGTCCAGGGCGTCCTCTTCGACCTCGGCGTCTCCTCCATGCAGCTGGACGAGGCCGACCGGGGATTCGCGTACGCCCAGGACGCGCCGCTCGACATGCGCATGGACCAGACCACCGGGATCGGCGCGGCGGAGGTCCTCAACACCTACCCGCCGGGCGAACTGGTCCGCATCCTGCGCGCGTACGGCGAGGAGAAGCAGGCCAAGCGGATCGTCTCGGCGGTCGTGCGCGAGCGGGAGAAGGAACCGTTCACCAACAGCGCCCGGCTGGTCGAACTGATCCGTGACTCCCTGCCGCAGGCCGCCAAGCGCACCGGCGGCAACCCGGCCAAGCGCACCTTCCAGGCGCTGCGCATCGAGGTGAACGGCGAACTCACGGTCCTGGAGAACGCCGTCCCCGCCGCGGTCTCCTCCCTCGCGGTCGGCGGCCGGATCGCCGTGCTGTCCTACCACTCGCTGGAAGACCGGCTGGTCAAGCAGGTGTTCGCGGCGGGCGCCGCGAACACGGCGCCGCCGGGACTGCCCGTCGTACCCGAGAAGTACCAGCCCCGTCTGAAGCTCCTCACCCGCGGCGCGGAGCTGCCCACCGAGGAGGAGGTCGCCGAGAACCGGCGGGCCGCCCCCGCCCGGCTGCGCGGCGCCGAACGCATCCGCGAGGAGGAGCGGTGACCGCGGGCCCTGGGCACACACCCGCCGACGCCACCGGGGCACTGGAGGCGGCGCGGTGAACGGACCGGCCGCACCGCTGAAGGGACGCGCCGCCAGGCTCGCCCGGCTGATGCCGTCGGCGCCGAGCAACGCGGCCCGTACCCCCTTCATGCTGCTGGTCGTGGTCCTCCTCGGCGGCGGGCTGATCTGCCTCCTGCTGCTGAACTCCGCGCTCAACGAGGGCTCGTTCCGCCTCAGCGAGCTGCGGAAGCAGACGACCGATCTCACCGACGAGGAGCAGGCCCTCCAGCGGGACGTGGACGGTTACTCGCAGCCCGACGCGCTGGAGCGGCGGGCCAGGGAACTGGGCATGGTCCCCGGCGGCAGCCCCGCCTTCCTGAATCCGGACGGCACCGTGCGGGGCGTTCCCGCCGAGGTCACCGCCGATCCGGTACCCACGCCCACCCCGTCCCCGGCGGACACCCCCGCGGCCACCGAAGAGCCCGCGGCCACCGAAGAGCCCCGGGCCACCGACGAACCCGCGGCCACCGGGGAACCCCAGGCCGCCGGAGCCCCCGGAGCCGAGGCGACCGCGAGCCCGTCGGCCGGAGCCTCGCCCCTCTCCACGGCCTCCGCGCTCGCGGACTCCACCTCCGAGGACTCCGCCGCGACGGATGCCGCGGCCGACGACCCGGCCACGACCGAGCGCACCGCGACGACCACGACCCCGACGAGCCCCGGCAGGTGACGCAGTGCCGTCCAAGGAACCGCCGCGCCGCCGTGTGCCCGGCCCCGCACGCCCCCGGGGGGCCGCGGGCGGGACGGGACGCCCCCGGCCCGCCGCCCGCGCCGAGGCACGCCGCCCGCGCCCCTCGTCCGGCCGGCCCGGCCGCCAGGCACCGCGTTCCCTGCGCCTCGGCAACCCGCGCCCCCGGCTGCGCCTGGTCAGCCTCGGACTGACCCTCGTCATGCTGGTGTTCGTGGCGCGGCTTCTCCAGGTCCAGGCCGTCGACGCGCACGCGTACTCGGCCAAGGCCAAGGAGAACCGCTACCTGGAGTACACCGTCGCCGCCGAGCGCGGGGAGATCACCGACCGCAACGGGATCGCGCTGGCCACCAGCGTCGACGCGTACGACATCACCGCCGACCCCAAGATGTTCACCCCGGCCGAGAGCAAGATCTCCGACGCGCCGGAGCAGGCGGCGGCCCTGCTCGCGCCGATCCTCGGCAAGGACGCGGCCACGCTCACCGCACAGCTGTCCAAGTCCGGGAGTCGCTACACCGTGCTCGCCCGGCGGCAGACCCCTCAGGTCTGGAAGCAGATCAAGGACCTGAAGGCGGTCCTCGCGGACAAGGCGGCCGAGAACGGCGGGAAGGGCACCAGCGCGCTGGCGGGCGTCTTCCAGGAGCCGACGACCAAGCGGGTCTATCCGAACGGCGACCTCGCCGCCGGGATACTGGGATTCGTCAACGCCGACGGCAAGGGCGGCGGTGGTCTGGAGTCCCAGCTGAACGAGGAGCTCGCCGGCCAGGACGGGAAGATCCGGTACGCCCAGTCCGGCGGCCGCCGGGTGCCGACCGCCGGCGCCAAGGAGATCCCGGCCGTCGAGGGCACGGACGTCGAGCTGACCATCGACCGGGACATCCAGTGGGCCGCCCAGCGGGCCATCTCCGAGCAGGTCGAGGCGTCCAAGGCGGACGGCGGTTACGTCGTCGTGCAGAACACCAAGACAGGCGAGCTGTTGGCCATGGCCAACGCCCCCGGCTTCGACCCGAACGACCTCTCCACCGTCGGCGCCGGCTCGCTGGGCAACGCGGCACTCCAGGACGTCTACGAGCCCGGCTCCACCGCCAAGGTCATGTCCATGGCCGCCGTGCTGGAGGAGGGCGCCGCCACTCCTCTCACGCATGTCACCGTGCCCAACCGGCTGCACCGCGGGGACCGGCTCTTCAAGGACGACATCGACCACAAGACCTGGGAACTCACCCTCAACGGCGTCCTCGCCAAGTCCAGCAACATCGGCACCATCCTGGCGACCGGTCAGCTCGGCAAGACCCAGCCCGAGGCGAACAAGGTCCTCTACTCCTACCTCCGCAAGTTCGGCATCGGCAGCCCCACCGGCCTCGGTTACCCCGGCGAGTCGGCGGGCATCCTCGCCAAGCCCCAGGACTGGTCGACCTCCCAGCAGTACACGATCCCGTTCGGCCAGGGGCTCTCGCTCAACGCCGTCCAGGCGGCCTCGGTCTACTCGACGATCGCCAACGGCGGAGTACGGATCGCTCCCACGCTCGTACGCGGCACGAAGGGCGCCGACGGCCGTTACACGCAGCCCGCGAAGCCCGAGGAGACCCGGGTGGTCAGCGAGAAGACCGCCAAGGAACTCTCCACCATGCTGGAGTCCGTCGTCGGCGACGAGGAGGGCACGGGCACCAAGGCGCGCATCCCCGGCTACCGGGTGGCGGGCAAGACCGGTACCGCCAACCGGGTGGACCCGGTCAGCGGCGTGTACGACGGTTACACCGCCTCCTTCGCCGGCTTCGCGCCGGCCGACGATCCGCAGATCACCGTCTACTGCGCGATCCAGAACCCCACCAAGGGCAACTACTTCGGCGGCCAGATCTGCGGGCCGATCTACAAGAAGGTCATGGAGTTCGCGCTGAAGACCCTCCAGACCGAGCCGAGCGGCACCAAGTCGCCCGGCCTGCCGGTCTACTTCCAGGCGGGCGGCTGAGCCGAGCAGGCGGTCGCGGGACGACCGAGGCGCGCGCCGGGCGGACGGAGACGTTTCCGGCCGCCGCGCACCGAAGGCGAGCCGCGCCGCGCGCCGGACCCGGCCGGACCCGGTCGTGGCGGTTACGTTCCCAGGGGAGCACCAGTGACAACCATCACCCCCGATCCGGGGAACCGGAACGAGAAGTTCCGAAACCCTGGCCCCTCGCTTCGCGAGAGGCCGGGTCAGCCCGGTACGCTCACCGCCGTGCCCCACGCTGATCAGTACCGAATCACCCAGAAGGACGCGCCCGTGAACTACCCGGGAGCGCCCCGACCGGAACGGCTCCGGCCGACACCCCTCGGCGAGCCGGCGGCCCGCCTGGGCCTCGAACTGCCCACGGAGGTCGAGGTCACCGGCATCACCCACGACTCCCGGGCGGTCCGCCCCGGTGACGTGTACGCGGCTCTGCCGGGTGCCAGGCTGCACGGCGCCGACTTCGCCGCCCAAGCGGCCGGACTGGGCGCCGTCGCGCTCCTCACCGACCCGACGGGCGCCGACCGGGCCGCCGCCACCGGGCTCCCGGTGCTGGTCGCCGAGGACCCGCGCGCCGTCATGGGCCACCTGGCCGCCGAGATCTACGACCGCCCCGGAGCCGGTCTGCTCCAGATCGGCATCACCGGGACCTCCGGCAAGACCACCACCGCGTACCTCGTCGAGGGCGGGCTGCGCGGCGCCGGCCGCTCCACCGGGCTCATCGGCACGGTCGAGACGCGCATCGGCGACGAGCGGATCAAGTCCGAGCGCACCACCCCCGAGGCCACCGACCTGCAGGCCCTCTTCGCGGTCATGCGCGAACGCGGCGTCGACGCGGTCGCCATGGAGGTCTCCAGCCACGCACTGGTGCTGGGCCGGGTCGACGGCTGCGTCTTCGACGTCGCCGTCTTCAACAACCTCAGCCCGGAACACATGGAGTTCCACTCCGGCATGGAGGACTACTTCCAGGCCAAGGCCCAGCTCTTCACCCCGGAGCGCAGCAGGCGAGGGGTCGTCAACTACGACGACGCCTACGGCCGCAGGCTCGTCACCGAGGCAGGCGTCCCGGTCACCACCTTCTCCGCCGAGGGCCACCCCGACGCCGACTGGCGCGCCGAGGACGTCGAAGTGGGCCCGCAGGACAGCACGTTCACCGTCGTCGGCCCCGGGGGCGAGCGCATCACCGCCCGGGCGCCGCTGCCCGGCCCGTTCAACGTGGCCAACAGCCTCGCCGCGATCGTCACGCTGGCCGTCGCCGGGGTCGACCCGCAGACCGCGGCCGACGGCGTCGCGGCCGTACCCGGCGTTCCCGGCCGGCTGGAGCGGGTCGACGCGGGGCAGCCGTACCTCGCCGTCGTCGACTACGCGCACAAGACGGACGCCGTGGAATCGGTGCTCCGCTCACTGCGCAAGGTCACCCAGGGCCGGGTGCACGTCGTGCTCGGCTGCGGCGGCGACCGCGACACCACCAAGCGGGGTCCGATGGGCGCGGCCGCGGCCCGCCTCGCCGACACCGCCGTGCTGACCTCCGACAACCCCCGCTCCGAGGACCCGCTGGGGATTCTCTCCGCGATGCTCGCGGGCGCCGCCGAGGTGCCCGCGCACGAACGCGGTGACGTCCTGGTCGACGCGGACCGCGCCGCGGCCGTCGCGGCGGCCGTCGCCCGCGCGCTGCCCGGCGACACCGTCCTGGTCGCCGGCAAGGGCCACGAGCAGGGCCAGGACGTCCACGGGGTGGTACGCCCCTTCGACGACCGCCAGGTCCTGCGCGCGGCCATCGAACGCTCCCTGGGGCGCTCCGGCGCCGCATCCGGCGCCACCGACTCGCAAGCCCACGAAGCCCACCACGAGAACAACAGTCAGGGATGACCAAGTGATCGCCCTTTCCCTCGCCGAGATCGCCGAAATCGTCGGCGGGCAGCCGCACGACATACCGGACACCTCGGTCGTCGTCGACGGCCCGGTCGTCATCGACTCCCGGAAGGTGGAGCGAGGCAGCCTGTTCGCCGCGTTCGTCGGTGAGCAGGTCGACGGCCACGACTACGCCACCAAAGCCGTGGCGGCCGGAGCCGCCGCGGTGCTGGCCACCCGTCCCGTCGGTGTGCCCGCGATCGTCGTCGCCGACGTCGTGGCCGCGCTCGGCGCCCTCGCCCGCCACGTCGTCGTCGATCGCCTCGGGCTGCCCGTCGTCGCCCTCACCGGCTCGGCGGGCAAGACCTCCACCAAGGACCTCATCGCCCAGCTCATGGAGCGCATGGGGCCGACGATCTACCCGGCGGGCAACCTCAACAACGAGATCGGTCTGCCGGTCACGGCGCTCCGCGCCACCGAGGAGACCCAGCACCTCGTCCTGGAGATGGGCGCCCGCTACATCGGCGACATCCGCTACCTCACCGGGCTCGTCCCGCCCCGGATCGGACTCGTCCTCAACGTCGGTACCGCCCACATCGGCGAGTTCGGCGGCCGGGAACAGATCGCCCAGGCCAAGGGCGAGATGGTCGAGTCGCTCCCCGAGGACGGTGTGGCCGTCCTCAACGCCGACGATCCGCTCGTGCGCGCCATGTCCTCGCGTACGAAAGCACGGGTCCTCCTCTTCGGAGAGGCGCCCGAAGCGGACGTACGGGGAGAGAACGTACGTCTCACAGCGGACGGACACCCCGCATTCAGCCTCCACACACCCACCGGGTGCAGCGAGGTGACCATGCGCCTGTACGGTGAGCACCACGTGTCGAACGCGCTCGCCGCAGCCGCCGTCGCCCATGAGTTGGGCATGCCCGTACACGAGATCGCCGAGGCGCTCTCCGAGGCGGGCACCCTCTCCCGCTGGCGCATGGAGGTCACCGAGCGTCCGGACGGTGTGACGGTCGTCAACGACGCCTACAACGCGAACCCCGAATCCATGAGAGCCGCACTCCGTGCGCTGGCCGCCATGGGCAGGGGCCGGCGGACCTGGGCGGTGCTCGGTCAGATGGCCGAGCTCGGTGACGAGTCGCTCTCCGAGCACGACGCGGTCGGACGGCTTGCCGTCCGGCTCAACGTCAGCAAGCTCGTCGCGGTCGGGGGAAGAGAAGCCTCCTGGCTGCAACTGGGCGCTTACAACGAGGGTTCGTGGGGTGAGGAGTCGGTGCACGTGTCCGACGCACAGGCGGCCGTCGACCTGTTGCGCAGTGAACTGCGCCCGGGAGACGTCGTGCTGGTGAAGGCGTCCCGGTCGGTCGGCCTGGAGATGGTTGCCCAGGCGCTGTTGGAGAACTCGACCGAAGGCGAGGTCACCGGCCGATGAGGCAGATCCTCTTCGCGGGGGCCATAGGGCTCTTCCTGACCCTGGTCGGAACGCCGTTGCTCATCAAACTGCTGGCCCGCAAGGGGTACGGGCAGTTCATCCGGGACGACGGCCCGCGCACGCACGGCAGCAAGAAGGGCACGCCCACCATGGGCGGCATCGCCTTCATCCTGGCGACGATCATCGCGTACGTCCTGGCGAAGGTGATCACCGGCGAGCCCATCCGGTTCTCCGGTGTCCTCGTGCTCTTCCTGATGGCGGGGATGGGGCTCGTCGGCTTCCTGGACGACTACATCAAGATCGTCAAGCAGCGTTCGCTCGGCCTGCGGGCCAAGGCGAAGATGGCCGGCCAGCTGATCGTCGGCATCGCGTTCGCGGTGCTCTCGCTCCAGTTCGCCGACATCCACGGCAACACCCCGGCCTCCACCAGGCTTTCGTTCGTCGAGGACTTCGGCTGGTCGATCGGACCGGTGCTGTTCGTCGTCTGGGCCCTGTTCATGATTCTCGCCATGTCCAACGGCGTGAACCTGACGGACGGTCTGGACGGCCTGGCCACCGGCGCGTCGGTGATGGTCTTCGGCGCGTACACGTTCATCGGCCTCTGGCAGTTCCAGGAGTCGTGCGCCAACGCGATGGAACTCACCAACCCCAGCGCCTGCTTCGAAGTGCGCGACCCGCTCGACCTGGCGGTCGTCGCCTCGGCGCTGATGGGTTCCTGCTTCGGCTTCCTCTGGTGGAACACCTCGCCGGCCAAGATCTTCATGGGTGACACCGGTTCGCTCGCGCTCGGCGGCGCCCTCGCGGGCCTCGCCATCTGCTCGCGCACCGAGTTCCTGATGGCCGTCCTCGGCGGTCTCTTCGTGATGATCACGATGTCCGTCGTCATCCAGGTCGGCTCCTTCAAGATGACCGGCAAGCGGGTCTTCCGGATGGCGCCGCTCCAGCACCACTTCGAACTCAAGGGGTGGTCGGAAGTCCTGGTGGTGGTCCGGTTCTGGATCATCCAGGGCATGTGCGTGATCGTCGGTCTCGGACTCTTCTACGCGGGATGGGCAGCCAAGAAGTGAGCACCACCGACTCGGCGGCCCGGTCCGACTGGCGGGGGAAGCGGGTCACCGTCGCCGGACTCGGGGTCAGCGGGATTCCCGCAGCCCGAGCCCTGCACGGACTCGGGGCACTGGTGACCGTCGTCAACGACGGCGACGACGAGCGCTCCCGCGCCCAGGCGGCCGGTCTGGAGGCGGAAGGGATCACCGTGCGCCTCGGCGACGGCGACACCCTGCCCGAGGCCACCGGACTGATCGTCACCGCCCCGGGCTGGAAGCCCGACAAGCCGCTCTTCCTCGCGGCCGCCGCGGCCGGCGTCCCCGTCTGGGGCGACGTCGAACTCGCCTGGCGGCTGCGGGGGGTCAAGGGCGGCGAGCCCGCCCCCTGGCTCGCGGTCACCGGCACCAACGGCAAGACCACGACCGTACGGATGCTCGCCTCCATCCTGGAGGCCGCCGGGCTGCGCACCGCGGCCGTCGGCAACATCGGGGTCTCCCTGCTGGACGCGGTACTCGGCGAGGAGACGTACGACGTGCTCGCCGTCGAACTCTCCAGCTACCAGCTGCACTGGGCGCCGTCGGTGCGCGCCCATTCCGCGACCGTGCTCAACCTGGCCCCGGACCACCTCGACTGGCACGGCTCCATGGAGGCGTACGCCGCAGACAAGGGCCGGATCTACGAGGGCAACACCGTGGCCTGCGTCTACAACGCGGCCGACCCCGCCACCGAGGAACTGGTGCGCGAGGCCGACGTGGAGGAGGGCTGCCGGGCGATCGGCTTCACCCTCTCCACCCCCGGTCCCTCCCAGCTCGGCGTGGTCGACGGCATCCTGGTGGACCGGGCCTTCGTCACCAACCGGCAGAAGCAGGCCCAGGAGCTCGCCGAGGTCGCCGACGTCGACCCGCCCGCTCCGCACAACATCGCCAACGCCCTCGCCGCCGCCGCGCTGGCCCGCGCCTTCGGCGTGAAGCCCGCCGCCGTCCGCGACGGACTGCGCGCCTTCCGCCCCGACCCGCACCGCATCGAGCACGTCGCCGACGTGGACGGCGTCCGTTACGTGGACGACTCCAAGGCCACCAACACCCACGCCACCGAAGCATCCCTCGCCGCCTACGAGCCGATCGTCTGGATCGCCGGCGGCCTCGCCAAGGGAGCGACCTTCGACGAGCTGGTGAGCGGCGCCGCGAAGCGCCTGCGCGGGGTGGTCCTCATCGGCCGCGACCGGGCTCTCATCCGCGAAGCCCTGACGCGACACGCCCCCGAGGTACCCGTGGTCGACCTGGAGCGGACCGACACTGGGGCCATGTCCGAAGCGGTCGCCGAGGCCGCACGTCTCGCCCACCCGGGCGACACCGTGCTGCTGGCCCCGGCCTGCGCCTCGATGGACATGTTCGCCAACTACAACGAGCGGGGCGAGGCGTTCGCGGACGCGGTCCGCGCACTCGCCGACGACAGCGCCTGACAGGACCGGCCCCCGGGCCGTACCGTCCCCGGAGAGAATGTGCCCGGGGGACGGTACGGTCCGAGCGCCGGGCCGCCGGGCTGTCGCCGCCCCGGGCACGATCAGCGGAGGGGACAGCGACTATGCCGGCCGATGAGGGTCCCGACGCCCCGGGACGGGTCCGAGCCCAGGCACACGCGGCGCGGACCGGCCCCTTCCGTAGCCGTCCGGCTCCCCGGGCCGCCCTGGCGACCCCGTCCGGTTCACCGGACTCCGGGGTGCCGACGCACCCCGGAACCGCCCTGCGGGGAGGGCTCGCGACCGGCTCCGGCCGCCGCCCCCGGCCGCCCCGCCCCGCGGGCCGCTCCGCCCCGGCCCCCCGCGACCCGCGCGGCGGCGGGGTGCGCCGCGCCTACGAGCAGGCACGGCGGGCCTGGGACCGCCCCCTGACCGCGTACTACGTCATCCTCGGCTCCAGCCTGCTGATCATCGTGCTGGGCCTCGTGATGGTCTACAGCGCCTCCATGATCAAGGCGCTGGAACTCGCCAAGCCGAGCACCTATTTCTTCCGCAAGCAGTTCCTGGCCGCCGTCATCGGAGCCGGGCTGATGCTGCTGGCCGCCCGCATGCCGGTCAAACTCCACCGCGCGCTCGCCTACCCGATGCTGCTCGGCACGGTCTTCCTGATGGCGCTGGTACAGGTCCCCGGCATAGGGATGTCGGTCAACGGGAACCAGAACTGGCTCTACATCGGCGGACCGTTCCAGCTCCAGCCCAGCGAGTTCGGCAAGCTGGCCCTCGTGCTCTGGGGCGCCGACCTGCTCGCCCGCAAACAGGACAAGCGGCTGCTCACCCAGTGGAAGCACATGCTGGTGCCGCTGATCCCCGTCGCCTTCATGCTGCTCGGCCTGATCATGCTCGGCGGCGACATGGGCACCGCGATCATCCTCACCGCGATCCTCTTCGGCCTGCTCTGGCTCGCCGGGGCGCCCACCCGGCTCTTCGTCGGCGTGCTCGGCTTCGCCGGGGCCATCGCCGTCCTGCTGATCAAGACCAACCCGAACCGCATGTCCCGGCTCGCCTGCGTGGGGGTCAGCGAACCCGACGCCGCGGGCGGCTGCTGGCAGGCCGCGCACGGAATCTACGCCCTCGCGTCCGGCGGCTGGTTCGGATCGGGACTCGGTGCGAGCGTGGAGAAATGGGGACAACTCCCCGAACCGCACACCGACTTCATCTTCGCCATCACCGGTGAGGAACTGGGGCTGGCGGGCACTCTGTCGGTGCTCGCCCTCTTCGCGGCTCTAGGCTATGCGGGTATCCGCGTGGCCGGACGCACGGAGGACCCCTTCGTGAGGTACGCCGCGGGAGGCGTGACGACGTGGATCACCGCGCAAGCCGTGATCAACATCGGTGCGGTGCTCGGCCTGCTGCCGATCGCCGGAGTCCCGCTCCCGCTGTTCTCCTACGGAGGGTCGGCCCTGCTGCCGACCATGTTCGCGGTCGGGTTGATGATCGCCTTTGCGCGGGACGAGACCGGCGCGAGAGCGGCCCTGGCCATGCGGAGGCCCGGGGTGAGATGGAAGACGATGAGACGGCGCGTCAAGAAGCGTCCGTCCGGAGAGCGGTGAATTTCGGTGCATGTCGTACTCGCCGGCGGGGGGACCGCCGGCCACATCGAGCCCGCGCTTGCCCTCGCAGACGCCCTGCGGAGGCAGGACCCGACCGTGGGCATCACCGCCCTCGGTACGGAGCGCGGCCTGGAGACCAGGCTCGTACCCGAGCGGGGGTACGACCTGGCGCTCATCCCGGCCGTACCGCTGCCCCGTAAGCCCACACCGGAACTGATCACCGT
The DNA here is from genome assembly GCF_042728415.1 of Streptomyces sp. NPDC060198. Classification (NCBI taxonomy): domain Bacteria; kingdom Bacillati; phylum Actinomycetota; class Actinomycetes; order Kitasatosporales; family Streptomycetaceae; genus Streptomyces; species Streptomyces sp. NPDC060198. The sequence continues at coordinate 17,691 of NZ_JBHWZJ010000070.1, forward strand.
CCCGGGCCGGCTGCGCGGCACCATCAAGGCCGCCGAGCAGATCCTGGAACGCACCAAGGCCGACTGCGTGGTCGGCTTCGGCGGTTACGTCGCGCTGCCCGGCTACCTCGCCGCCAAGCGCGCCGGAGTGCCCATCGTCGTCCACGAGGCCAACGCGCGTCCCGGCCTGGCCAACAAGATCGGCTCCCGGTACGCCCACGGCGTCGCCGTCTCCACCCCGGACAGCAAGCTGCGCGGCGCCCGCTACATCGGCATCCCGCTGCGCCGCACCATCGCCACCCTGGACCGGGCCCGGGTGCGCCCGGAGGCGCGGGCCGCCTTCAGGCTCGACCCCAACCTGCCCACTCTGCTGGTCTCCGGCGGTTCGCAGGGCGCCCGCCACCTCAACGAGGTGGTCCAGCGGGTCGCGCCGCTGCTCCAGCGTTCGGGCATCCAGATCCTGCACGTGGTCGGCCCGAAGAACGAATTGCCGCGTATCGACAACATGCCCGGTATGCCGCCCTACATCCCGGTACCGTACGTGGACCGGATGGACCTCGCGTACGCGGCGGCCGACATGATGCTCTGCCGCGCGGGCGCGATGACCGTGGCCGAACTCTCCGCCGTCGGGCTGCCCGCCGCGTACGTCCCGCTGCCGATCGGCAACGGCGAGCAGCGGCTCAACGCCCAGCCGGTGGTCAACGCCGGCGGCGGCCTGCTGGTCGACGACGCGGCCCTCACCCCCGAGTGGGTGCAGGCCAACGTCCTTCCGGTGCTGTCCGATCCGCACCGATTGTATGAAATGTCGCGTGCTGCCGCGGAGTTCGGCCGGCGTGACGCCGACGACCTGCTCGTCGGCATGGTGTACGAGGCGATTGCCGCACGCCGCCAGGCGTGAGGCGGGGCGGGCCCGGGGCGTGCTCCCCGGGCCCGGCGAAGGAGCGAGCGTGGCCGGACCGACGACCGCCCAGCGCGGTTCAGGGCAGCAGGCGGACACCCCGGCGCGTGCGCCGCACGCAGGCCCCGGAAGGGGCGGGTTCGCCCGCCGCAGGACGCTGGTCCTCGGCGCGGCCGGGGCCGCCGTGCTCGCGGGGGGTGTGGCCTGGGCGCTGTGGGGGTCCTCCTGGCTCCGGCTGGAGCAGGTCGGCGTGAGCGGGACCGGTGTCCTCTCCCCGGTCGAGGTGGAAGCGGCAGCGTCGGCTCCGGTCGGCTCGCCGCTGATCGCCGTGGACACCGATTCCCTGGAGCAGCGGCTGCGGCGGAAACTCCCGCGAATCGACACCGTGGACGTCACCCGTTCCTGGCCGCACGGAATCGACATCGAGGTGACCGAGCGAAAGCCGGTCCTTCTGCTGAAAAAGGGCGCAAAGTTCACCGAAGTGGACGCCGGGGGTGTGCGGTTCGCGACCGTGGACAAAGCGCCCGAAAGGGTTCCACTGCTGGAATTGTCGCCCGATCGTTCCGCGAGTCTGCGCCGTTTCGGCGGTGACCGTCTGTTGCGGGAAGCGGTCTCGGTCGCCGGCGACCTTCCCGCCGCCGTCGCCCGGGACACCGAGGTGGTGCGGGTGACCTCGTACGATTCGATCTCGCTGAAGCTGACGGGTGGACGGGAAGTGATCTGGGGCAGTGGTGAACAGGGCGCGGTGAAGGCGAAAGTGCTCACCGCCCTGATGAAAGCGGCACCCAAAGCGGGACACTTCGACGTCAGTGCGCCCACCGCTCCTGCTTCTTCGGAGAGTTGACGGGCATTTGGGCTGACCAGCACCCTGGTTGGTCATCGCTACGGGTGATCACATAGGGTGAAAAGAAAAACGGGAGGTTCGGCGTGTTCGTTGAACGTGCGCCACTTGTCGACTTAGTGTCCTGTTCGGAAGAGTCCAAGAAGCAGACACACTGGTAACCCTAAACTTCAGCGTTAGGGTTTGGGTCGGCGTTCGGACCGTCCCCATCGACATCCGTCGTCGCGGCGGGCCACCGCAGAGCGACGACACGTAAATCGAGGCGAGAGGCCTTCGACGTGGCAGCACCGCAGAACTACCTCGCAGTCATCAAGGTCATCGGTGTCGGCGGCGGTGGTGTCAATGCCATCAACCGAATGATCGAGGTCGGTCTCAAGGGCGTCGAGTTCATCGCGATCAACACGGACGCGCAAGCCCTGTTGATGAGCGACGCCGACGTCAAGCTCGACGTCGGCCGTGAACTCACGCGGGGACTCGGCGCCGGGGCCAACCCGGCAGTCGGTCGTAAGGCGGCAGAGGACCACCGTGAAGAGATCGAGGAGGTCCTCAAGGGGGCCGACATGGTCTTCGTCACCGCAGGAGAGGGCGGCGGCACCGGCACCGGCGGCGCACCCGTCGTCGCCAACATCGCGCGCTCGCTGGGTGCCCTGACGATCGGTGTGGTCACCCGCCCGTTCACCTTCGAGGGCCGTCGGCGCGCGAACCAGGCGGAGGACGGCATCGCCGAGCTCCGCGAAGAGGTCGACACCCTCATCGTCATCCCCAACGACCGGCTGCTGTCCATCTCGGACCGCCAGGTGAGCGTGCTCGACGCGTTCAAGTCGGCCGACCAGGTGCTGCTCTCGGGTGTCCAGGGCATCACCGACCTCATCACCACCCCCGGCCTCATCAACCTCGACTTCGCCGACGTCAAGTCGGTCATGTCCGAGGCGGGTTCGGCGCTCATGGGCATCGGTTCGGCCCGCGGCGACGACCGCGCGGTGGCGGCGGCCGAGATGGCGATCTCCTCGCCCCTCCTGGAGGCGTCCATCGACGGCGCCCGCGGCGTGCTGCTCTCCATCTCCGGCGGCAGCGACCTCGGTCTCTTCGAGATCAACGAGGCCGCCCAGCTGGTGAGCGAGGCGGCACACCCGGAGGCGAACATCATCTTCGGCGCCGTCATCGACGACGCGCTCGGCGACGAGGTGCGGGTCACCGTGATCGCCGCGGGCTTCGACGGCGGCCAGCCGCCGGCCCGTCGCGAGAACGTGATCGGCGCCGGTGCCGCCAAGCGTGAGGAGCCCGCCCCGCCGGCCCGGCCCGAGCCGGTCCGCCACTCGGCCGGACTCGGCTCCGTGCCGATCCGCGAGGAAGCCCCGGCCCCGGTCGAGGCCGTGCCGGTCGCGAACGACGGCTCACTGCCGCCGGTCTCTCCGCCGCACGTCCCGACGGCCCGTCCGTACCAGGACACCCAGGCCGAAGAGCTGGACGTACCGGACTTCCTGAAGTGATAGACCGGCACCACGTGGGACCCGCGACCACCGCGGGTCCCACGGTCACAGCGGTATCCACGGCGGACCCGTCCGGCGGCGCCGGTGCTCACTTCGCCTTCACCGACCGGTGGGGCGGGGTGAGCACCGGCCCGTACGGGTCGCTGAACCTCGGCGGCGCGGTCGGAGACGACCCCGCCGCCGTGGTCGCGAACAGGGCACGTGCGGCCGGCGCCCTCGGGCTCGACCCGGAACGGGTCGTCTGGATGAACCAGGTGCACGGCCGTGAGGTCGCCGTGGTCGACGGGCCCTGGGGCCCGGGCCGTGAGATCCCGGCGGTGGACGCGCTGGTGACCCGCCGTCGCGCGTTGCCGCTCGCCGTGCTCACCGCGGACTGCGTACCGGTCCTGCTGGCCGACCCCTTCGCCGGGGTCGTCGCGGCGGCGCACGCGGGTCGCCCCGGTCTCGTCGCCGGAGTCGTTCCCGCGGCCGTGGAGGCGATGCTCGCCCTCGGAGCGGACGCCTCCCGGATCGTCGCCCGCACCGGACCGGCGGTCTGCGGCGGTTGCTACGAGGTCCCGGCCGCGATGCGGGACGAGGTCGCCGAGACCGTCCCCGCCGCCCGGGCGGAAACCCGGTGGGGCACTCCGGCGGTGGACGTCGTCGCCGGGGTCCACTCCCAGCTCGACGCTCTCGGCGTGCGTGACGTGCGGCGTTCGCCGTTCTGCACGCGGGAGTCGGACGACCACTTCTCGTACCGGCGCGAGGGCACCACCGGACGACTCGCCGGATACGTGTGGCTGGACGGGCCACTCGACGGGGGCGACCGGGACGGCGAGGACCACCAGGACGACGAGGGCATGGCATGACGGACCGCAGCAAGCAACTCGCCGACAACCTGGCGCGGGTGGAGGAACGTATCGCCTCCGCCTGTTCCGCGGCCGGCAGGTCGCGGGACGAGGTCACCCTCATCGTGGTCACCAAGACCTATCCGGCGAGCGACGTGCGGATCCTGCACGGACTCGGTGTGCGTCAGGTGGCCGAGAACCGGGATCAGGACGCCGCGCCGAAGGCCGCGGACTGTTCGGATCTGTCGCTCACTTGGCATTTTGTCGGTCAGCTGCAGACCAACAAGGTTCGTTCGGTGACGCGTTATGCCGATGTGGTGCAGTCGATCGACCGGGTCAAGCTTGTTTCCGCGCTCTCCACGGCTGTGGCCGGTGAGCGGGAGAGCGAACTCGGCTGTCTGGTCCAGGTCGCCCTCGACGCCGGGAACGGTGAGCGCGGCGAGCGGGGCGGAGTGGCTCCCGAGGACGTGGAGGCGCTGGCCGCCGCGGTGGCGGCGGCACCCGGACTCCGGCTCGACGGCCTGATGACGGTCGCGCCGCTCGCAGGTCCGTACGCGGGACGGCAACGGGCCGCCTTCGAGCGGCTGATGGAAATCTCATCCCGGCTGCGCAGGGACCATCCGGCTGCGAACATGGTCTCCGCGGGGATGAGTTCGGACCTTGAGGACGCCGTTGCGGCCGGAGCGACACATGTACGCGTCGGTACTGCGGTACTCGGAGTCCGACCCCGGCTCGGGTAACGTCGCGAAGCAGGTCGGACCACAGCAGAAAATATGGTCATTCCCGCTCAATACGGGGCAGACCACAGTGGATCGCTGGCACTTGGCGACGATTGCCGATCCACCACAGAGCGGAGGACTCGGAGCATGGCCGGCGCGATGCGCAAGATGGCGGTCTACCTCGGCCTCGTGGAGGACGATGGGTACGACGGTCCGGGGTTCGACCCCGACGATGAATTCGAACCCGAGCCGGAGCCCGAGCGGGACCGGCGCAGGCATCAGCCCGCGCATCAGGTGGAGCGGGAGCGCGAAAGGGACGAACCGGTACGAGTGGTGCAACCCCCCGCACCGCGCGAGCCAGTTCAGCTCCCCGTCGACAGTGTGCGACCCGCCCGGATCGCACCCGTGGCATCCATCACACCTGAACGCCCCAACCTGGAGAAGAACGCGCCCGTGATCATGCCCAAGGTCGTCTCCGAGCGGGAGCCGTACCGCATCACCACGTTGCACCCCCGGACCTACAACGAGGCCCGTACCATCGGGGAACACTTCCGTGAGGGCACCCCGGTGATCATGAATCTCACGGAGATGGACGACACGGATGCAAAGCGACTTGTCGACTTTGCCGCGGGACTCGTCTTCGGACTTCATGGCAGCATTGAGCGCGTGACGCAGAAGGTGTTCCTGTTGTCGCCTGCTAACGTCGATGTCACGGCGGAGGACAAGGCCCGTATTGCGGAGGGCGGGTTCTTCAACCAGAGCTGAGAACGCGACACGGGAACGACCCGGCCGAGAGGCCGGAGCTACGAGAGTCAGGGGAGGGGAGCGCGGTCATGGGCGTCGCACTCGATGTGGTCAGCGTCGCGCTGATGTGTTTCCTCATCGTGCTGATCTTCCGGCTGGTCATGGACTACGTCTTCCAGTTCGCGCGCTCATGGGAGCCGGGCAAGCCGATGGTGGTGGTTCTCGAGGCCACTTACACGGTCACCGATCCACCACTCAAGCTCCTGCGGCGGTTGATTCCGCCGCTGCGTCTCGGGGGCGTGGCACTCGACCTGTCCTTCTTCGTTCTGATGATCATCGTCTACATCCTGATCGAGCTGTTCAAGTGGCTTGCGAGCAGCGTGTGAACGATACGGTCTTGCCGACTGCCGACGACTACGTAGAGGTGAAGAAGAGATGCCGCTGACCCCCGAGGACGTGCGGAACAAGCAGTTCACGACCGTCCGCCTCCGAGAAGGCTATGACGAGGACGAGGTCGATGCCTTCCTCGACGAGGTCGAGTCCGAGCTGACGCGACTGCTGCGCGAGAACGAGGATCTGCGCGCCAAGCTGGCCGCCGCGACGCGTGCCGCCGCGCAGAACCAGCAGCAGCAGGCCATGCGCAAGCCCCCGGAGCAGCAGCAGGAGAGGCCCGGGGCTCCCGTGCCCGCCGCCATATCGGGTCCGCCGGTCCAGCAGCAGCCCCCGCAGATGGGTCCGCCGCAGCTGCCCGCCGGTCCCAGTGGCCACGGCCCCCAGCAGGGTCAGCACGGCCCCGGTCCGCAGGGCCAGCACGGTCCCGGCCCGATGCAGGGCGGCCCCATGGGCGGCGGGATGGGTGGCCCCATGGGCGGACCCATGGGTCATGCCCCGCAGCAGATGCAGCAGCAGATGCAGCCCATGCAGCAGATGCAGCAGCCCATGCAGCAGATGCAGCAGCCCGGTCAGGGACCCGGTGGCGACAGTGCCGCCCGTGTCCTCTCGCTGGCGCAGCAGACCGCCGACCAGGCGATCGCGGAGGCCCGTTCCGAGGCCAACAAGATCGTCGGCGAGGCGCGCAGCCGCGCCGAGGGGCTGGAGCGCGACGCGCGGGCGAAGGCCGACGCGCTGGAGCGGGACGCGCAGGAGAAGCACCGCGTGGCGATGGGCTCGCTGGAGTCCGCCCGCGCGACGCTCGAGCGCAAGGTCGAGGACCTGCGCGGCTTCGAGCGCGAGTACCGCACCCGCCTGAAGTCGTACCTGGAGAGCCAGCTGCGTCAGCTGGAGACCCAGGCCGACGACTCGCTGGCTCCGCCGCGGAGCCCCGCGGCCGCGTCGCTGCCGCCGTCGCCCTCCCTGGCTCCGGCCGGTGCCGGTGCGATGGGCCACGGCATGGGCGCCGGCAACCACGGCGGCCCGTCGATGGGTGGCAACCCGTCCATGGGTCCCGGCCCGTCGTTCGGTGGGCAGCAGCAGATGTCGCCCGCGATGACGCAGCCGATGGCACCGGTGCGGCCGCAGGCGCCGCAGCCGATGCAGCAGGCTCCGTCGCCGATGCGCGGGTTCCTCATCGACGAGGACGACAACTGACCGGCTCGCGCTCGCTGAGCGCGTAGCCGTCGGCAGGCTGAGGGCCGGGCCCCGGGGATCTCCCCGGGGC
>NZ_JBHWZJ010000071.1:0-24829 GCF_042728415.1 Streptomyces sp. NPDC060198
CAGGGAGCGGGGACACACCGCACGGTGCTGCCGGGGCGCGTGATCAGTGCGCCGGGACGCCCTGGGGCATCGCGGGCGAGATGCCCAGCGCCGAGGCGTACAGGGACAGCACGAGCTTGCCGATCGCCGGGTAGGCGCCGAGCGGCTCCGCCGTCGCGCAGCCCGCCTCCTTCGCCGCCGCGTCCAGCAGGCCCGTGTCGACCTCGGGACCCACCAGGTAGGGCGCCAGCGCGAGCTGGACGGAGCCCGCGTTCTTCAGCTGGTCCGCGATCGAGGACACCGAGCCTTCCACGTCCAGTGCGGCCGCCATCACGGGCACGGCCAGCCGGGCGGCCAGCAGCATGCCGGTGATCCCGGCGGCCTTCACGGCCTCGTCGCCGCCCACCGTGGCCAGCACGATGCCGTCGGCGGCGGTGGCGACGGTGAACAGCCTGGCCCGGTCGGCACGCGCCAGACCGGCCTCCGAGAGGCGCACGTGCAGCGCCTCGGCCAGCAGCGGGTGCGGGCCCAGCACCTCGGTCAGCTCGACCTGCGTGCCGCTCTCCATGACCGCCTGCCGTATCCGGCGGATCAGGGCGCTGTCGGGTCCCGCCAGCAGCGGGACCACCACGGCTGAGGGGCCCTCGGGCACCGGAACCTCACGCCCGGCGGCGGTGGCCTGCTCGTACGCCGCGACGCGCTCGGCGGCACACTGCGTGAGCACGGAGGCGAGCGCCGGGAATTCGGCGTCGTCGCCTTCGAGGTAACCGATGACCGCGTTGAGGCCGGGCAGCTCGGAACGGGCGATGCTGATGACTTCCTCGGCCACGCTGCGGGCGGCCGGGGAAGGGGTACCGGGAACGGCGAGGACGAGCACGGCAGCGCCCTCGGGTGCGACCACGGGCTCCGGGCGGCGGTGCCGTCCGGACTGGCGAGGTCGCGGCATTCGTACAGGCAGGCCGGAAGCGGGCCCAGTGGGGGTGCTCATGGCGCCGCATGCTACTGGTTTTGGTTGCCCCCTCGTTCAGGGAGGGTACAGCTGGGCGTTATCTGTCCGTTTATGTCCGATGAGTGACGTACCGGTCAACTGCCCCGCTCTGTCTGTCCTCCAGGAGTGTCCCTCAGTCGTCACCGGAGCCGTCGCCGACGACGTGCAGCAGGGTCGGATGGCGGGGCAGCCGAAGGTCCGACCTGGCCAGTGCCCGTGCGAGCAGGAGTGAACCGGCGAGCGGGTCCCCCGCGGCGGAAACCAGGGCCGCGTGCGGGAGCTGCTGCTCCAACTCCTTGCGCAGGGGCGCGAGGAGCGGCTCACCCATACGGAACAGGCCACCCGTAAGAGCTACTTCGACGGGCTCCCCGCCGGAGCTTGTGGCGCGTTCCCCGGCTCCCGTGGTATCCGCCCGCGGGCACACGGCCGCCGCGGCCTCGGCGATGTGCGCGGCGGCGCGGCGCAGGACCGACCTGGCGACGGGGTCCTCCTGTGCACACGCGGCGACCTCGGGCGCGAACGACGCGAGCATCGCGGGCCGGTCGGCGCGGGGATAGAGCAGGCCGGGGAGTCCGGTCGCCGGACCGAACACGGCCCGCAGCCGTGCCAGCAGCGCGGGCGAGCCACCGCGCCGGCCGTCGTGCGCGCGCAGAGCGGCGTCCAGGCCTTCCCGGCCGATCCACGCGCCGCCCCCGCTGTCCCCCAGGAGATGGCCCCAGCCGTCCGCGCGCCGCCACTCGCAGAGATCGCTGCCGAGCGCGATCATCCCGGTGCCGCCTGCGACGACGGCGCCCGGACGCTGTCCGAGCGCACCCGCGTACGCGGTCACCCCGTCCGCCGCGAGGACCAGTGCGCGGACACCGAGCGAGGTGGCCAGCGCCTGCGGCAGCCGAGCGCGCAGATGGTCGCCCAGGGTCGCCATGCCCGCCGCGCCCACCGCGACCGCCGCGATGCGGGCGGGCGGGCGCGCCTCGAGGGCATCACGCGTCAACCGCTCGACCGCCGGGAGGAGTTGGGTCAGGAAGTGGTCGGCGTCGATCCCGTCGGGGCCGGTACGCACCGGCTCCGCGCACACGGTCGTGGCGACGGGCTCCGGGGTGCCGGCGGTGCCGAGCGCGACGCGGAGCCCGGACCCGCCGGAGTCCACCCCGATCACGTACACGCCGACGCCCGGCGTCACGGCAGCTGCCAGTCCACCGGCTGCGCCCCCTGGCGCTCCAGGAACTCGTTGACCCTGCTGAACGGGCGCGAGCCGAAGAAGCCGCGGTCCGCCGACATGGGGGAGGGGTGCGTGGACTCGATGGCGGGGTAGTCGCCCAGCTGCGGGCGCAGTCTGCGGGCGTCGGCGCCCCAGAGCACCGAGACCAGCGGAGTGCCGCGCGCGACGAGCGCCCGGATCGCCTGCTCGGTGACTTCCTCCCAGCCCTTGCCGCGGTGGGCGGCCGGACGGCGCGGGGCCGTGGTCAGTGCCCTGTTGAGCAGCAGCACCCCTTGGCGCGTCCAGGGTGTCAGGTCGCCGTTGGACGGCCGGGGTGTTCCGAGGTCGCTGTGCATCTCGCGGAAGATGTTGTCGAGGCTTCCCGGTACCGGACGCACGTCCGGCGCCACCGCGAAACTCAACCCGATCGCGTGACCCGGCGTCGGATACGGGTCCTGACCGACGATCAGGACCCGCACGTCGGCGAAGGGCTGCTGGAACGCCCGCAGGACGTTCGCGCCGGACGGGACGTAGGTGCGCCCCGCGGCTATCTCCGTACGGAGGAAGTCGCCCATGGCCGCGATGCGTCCGGCGACCGGTTCGAGGGCCTCGGCCCAGCCCGGTTCGATGATTTCTTTCAACGGTCGTGCTGCCACGGGCGCACTCTACTGGGCGTACGGCCGAAACGATCAACTGCCTGGTCGCCGCGTTCTCTCCCGGCGGTGAACCGGAGCCCCGCGCCCGGTGCGTCGGGCGGTCACGGGGTCAGCGCCGTGGCCCTGACGCAGAGCACGTCCGGCAGGTGCGCGGCGAGTTGCGTCCAGCTGTCGCCGTCGTCGGCACTGGCGAACACCTCGCCGTTGCGGTTGCCGAAGTAGATCCCCGCCGGATCGGCGTCGTCCGTGCAGAGCGCGTCGCGCAGCACCGTGCCGTAGTGGTCGCCCTCCGGCAGTCCCCGGGACAGCGGCTCCCAGCTCGCACCTGCGTCGGTGGTGCGGAAGACGCGGCAGCGGTGCTGCGCGGGCACCCGGTCGATGTCCGCGTTGATCGGGAAGATGTAGGCGGTCCCGCCCCTGCGGGGATGGGCCACCGCGGCGAACCCGAAGTCGGAGGGCAGATCGGCCCCGATGTCCGCCCACCGGCCGCCCCCGTCGTCGCTCCGGAACACGCCCCAGTGGTTCTGCAGATAGAGGCGGTCGGGATCGGCCGCATCGCGGGTGACCTTGTGCACGCACTGACCGAACTCCGGTTCCGGGTCGGGCAGATATACCGCCGACACCCCCTTGTTCGCGGGCTCCCAGCTCTCGCCGCCGTCGCTGGTCCGAAAGACGCCCGCCGTCGAGACGGCGACGGTGACGGCCCGGGCGTCCCGCTGGTCGGTGAGGATGGTGTGCAGTCCCTCGCCTCCGCCGCCGGGCACCCAGCGCGAACGCGTCGGATGCTCCCAGAGCGCCCGTACCAGCTCGAAGGACTCGCCCCGGTCCGCCGAGCGGAACAGGGCGGCCGGTTCGGTGCCCGCGTAGACCACGTCCGGCGCCTCGGGGCCGGCCGGCTGCAACTGCCAGACGCGCTCCAGGGACGCCCCGGTGAACTTCGGGAACTTCACCGCGGGCCTGGTGGGCTCCACCCAGGTCGCGCCGAGGTCGTCCGAGTGGAAGACGGACGGCCCCCAGTGCGAGCTGTCACCGCCCACCAGCAGCCTCGGCGCGGGGCCCCGGGTATCGATGGCGATCGAACAGATGGCCTGCGCGTTGAAGTGGGGAGCATCGAACTCCCAGGTCCCACCGAGCCTGCGCCCGATGAAGAGCCCCTTGCGCGTGCCCACCGTGAGCAGAACATCGGTCATGGCCGAGCCTCCCGAAACGCCGTAGTTGCCGGATGTGTGCCATTTTGCACCTAGGTACGGGAGCCGTCCCGCAGTGCAGGGGGTGTGCGGGTCGGAGCGTGTCCCGGTGGGTGGGCGGGCGACCGGGGCCGGTGGAACGTGGAGCGGTGGGGCGCCACCGCTCCGGCCGGGAGTGCGGATGTGCTGGAATGCCCGGGCGGGCCGGTACGCAGATCGCGCGGCCCCGGAGCGGGAGCGGAGCACCAGGATGAGCAGCGGGTTCGAGGATGCCGAGGGGCGCACGGCGGCCTGGGAGGTGGAGCCCGGCACCCCGGGGGACCCGCTCCGGGTGGGGCTGAGGATCGTGGCCCCGGACCGGCGCCTGGAACTCGGCTGTACCCCGGTCGCGGCCCGGGAACTGGCGGCGGCCCTCCTTGCCGCGGCCGAGCTGGCGGAGCGGGCCAGTCCGGCCGGTCCCGTCACCGTGCGGGCGGACGAACTGCTGCGGGGCGATGTGCGGGACGGCCCGCGGGTGATGACCGTCGGGAGCGCCAGGGTCGAGGGGGCGGACGTCCACGTCGTCTGGACGTCCGGCGCCGGCCGGAGCTGGACGCAGGTCTATGACGCCGAAACGCCGATCGCCCTGCGGCGGCGACGGAGAGGGGAGGAGGGCTGAGGGTGGAGAAGGGGCGAGGTGGGGCGCTCGCGTGAACGGCCGCGCGGGTGGGTGTGTGAACGCCGTAAGAACCCTTCCTTGGTTCGCCGTCCGTCGTAGTACGGTATCTGTCGTACTAACGTCGTCGGCTCCGCCCGGCGGCGCGGTCCTTCCTGCGAAACGGAGTCCGGCGTGAGCGCCCTTTTCGAGCCCTACGTCCTGCGGTCGGTGACCGTGCCCAACCGTGTCTGGATGCCGCCGATGTGCCAGTACAGTGCGGCGCCGGCCGGTCCGGACGCCGGGATCCCCAACGACTGGCACTTCGCGCACTACGCGTCCCGGGCGGTCGGTGGCGTCGGGCTCATCCTGGTGGAGGCCACCGGGGTCAGCCCCGAGGGCCGCATCAGCCCCGCCGACCTCGGCATATGGAACGACCGCCAGGTGGAAGCGTTCCGGAAGATCACCTCCTTCCTGGCCGGCCAGGGGACCGTCTCCGGGATCCAGCTCGCGCACGCCGGCCGCAAGGCGTCCACCGACGCTCCCTGGCGCGGCGGCGGCGCGCTCTCCGAGGCGGACGGCGGCTGGCAGCCGCTCGGACCCAGCCCGCTGGCCTTCGATGAAGGCAGCCCCGTTCCGGCCGAGCTGACGGTTGATCAGATCAAGGATGTGGTGAGGCAGTTCGCCGACGCCGCTCGGCGCGCGCTCGCCGCCGGTTTCCAGGTCGTCGAGATCCACGGCGCCCACGGTTACCTGATCGGCGAGTTCCTCTCCCCGGACAGCAACCACCGCACCGACGCCTACGGCGGCTCTTTCGAGAACCGCACCCGCTTCGCCCTCGAAGTCGTCGATGCCGTACGGGAGGTGTGGCCCGAGGAACTGCCGCTCTTCTTCCGCATCTCCGCGACGGACTGGCTCACCGAGAACGCGGACGACCCGCGCGAGGGCTGGACCGGCGACGACACGGTCCGGTTCGCGCGCGATCTCAAGGCGCACGGCGTCGACCTGCTCGACGTCTCCACCGGCGGCAACGCGCCTCGGGCGCAGATTCCCGTGGGCCCGAACTACCAGGTCCCCTTCGCCGAGCGCGTCCGGACCGAGGCCGGTCTGCCGGTCGCCGCGGTCGGCCTCATCACCGAGCCGGTGCAGGCGGAGAAGATCCTCGTCGACGAGCAGGCGGACGCCGTCCTCATCGGCCGGGAACTGCTGCGCGACCCCTACTTCGCACGCGACGCCGCGCGGGAACTGGGCGGCGACGTGCGTGTACCGCCCCAGTACGGCCGCTCGGTCTGACCGACGGGCGGCAACTCCCCGGCCCGCGCCGCCGGGCGGGGGGGGGCTTCCGTACCTCCCGAGCGGCCGGGAAGACCGGGGGAGGGGCGGGATCCTCGGTAGGCTGGCCGTGATGCCTACCACCCAGGGCCCCACCTTCCGCGAACTCGCCGTCCAGGCGCTCTCCTCGACCGAGCGCGGGTACGACCTGCTCGCCCCGAAGTTCGACCACTCGCCCTACCGCACCCCGGACCGCGTCCTCGACGCCGTGACCGAGGCGCTCCGGCCGCTCGGGCCGTTCGCCCGCGGCCTGGACGTCTGCTGCGGCACCGGTGCGGGTGTCGGCGTGCTGCGCCAGGTGTGCCACGAACGGGTCACCGGCGTCGACTTCAGCGCGGGCATGCTCGCCGTCGGCCGGTCCTCGGCTGCGAACGCGCCCGCCGGACCGCCCCGATCCGCGAACTCCGCTGCCCCCGTGCCCGGACCCCCGGTCGACTGGGTGCGGGCCGACGCCAGGGCCCTGCCCTTCGCGGCCGCCTTCGACCTGGCGCTGAGCTTCGGCGCGTTCGGACACTTCCTGCCGTCCGAACGCCCGGCACTCTTCGCCCAGGTGCGCGCCTCGCTCCGGCCCGGTGGACGGTTCGTCTTTCCGGTGGGCGCCCCGCCGGCCGTCGGCTCGCGGGCGTACTGGACGCTCCTCGGGTTCGACACGGCGATGCGCGTGCGCAACGCCCTGTGGCGCCCGCGCTTCGTCATGTACTACCGCACGTTCCGGCTGCCCGACGTCCTCACCGACCTCGCGGCCAACGGTTTCTCGGTGCGCCTGAGCCCTCTCACAGGCCTGGGAGCGCGCCCGGACGGTGCCCCGCGGGCCCGTCTCGTGGTGGCCACCGTCCGCTGACCCGCACCGCGTACCCGTCCCCGCGGGTTCCGTACCATGGAGACCTTCGGACGAAGTGGAGCCCACAGTGACCCCCGCCAGCCACACCGCGCTTTCCGCGCCGTCCCTCACCCGGGGGCGCTCCGCGGCGTCCGGCGGTGCCCGTGTGCTCGCGCATCCGTCCCTGGAGGAGATCCGGCTCGAACACGTGCTGCACGCGCTGGCCGATCCGATACGCCTGTGCATCGTCCGGCAGATGGCAGGCGCTCCGGCCGGGCTGGCCTGTTCGTACTTCGAACTCCCGGTCGCCAAGTCGACCCTGACGCACCACTTCCGTGTCCTGCGGGAGAGCGGGGTCATCCACCAGATCTACCGGGGCACCGCGAAGTTGAACGAACTGCGCGGGGACGACCTGGAGAAGCTCTACCCCGGCCTGCTCGACAGCGTCCTGCGCGCGGCCGACCGGGAAGCGGTACGACTCCCGGGAGTCCGACCGGCGTGACCCCGGGCCGGCCGGCGGAGCACCCGAGGGCGCCCGGCCGACGGACTCCCGGACCGGCCGGGGCGCGAGCAACCGCCCGGCGATCCCGGCAGCGGGTCAGGTCTGCAGCGCTCGCATCCGGTCGACCTCGGCGGCCTGCTGCGCGGCGACGTCGGTGGCCATCTCCTCCACCCGGACGTTGTTGCCGTCGGTGAGGGCCTCCGTGGCCATGGTGATGGCCCCCTGGTGGTGGGTGATCATCAGGCTGAGGAAGAGCTGGTCGAACGCTCTGCCCCGCGCGGCCTTCAGGCGCGCAAGCTGTGCCTCGGTCGCCATGCCGGGCATCGCGGAGTGATCGTGTGCCGCGCGCTGTTCGCCGTCGTTGTCTTTCAGCCAACCTCGCATGGCCTCGATCTCCGGCTTCTGCCCCGCGGCAATGCGCTCCGCGAGCCGCTGGACCGAGGCTGAAGTGGCGTGCTGCTCGGCGAGTTCCGTCATGACGAGGGCTTGTTCGTGGTGGTGGATCATGCGCTGCACGTACTGGTAGTCGGCGGAGTTCGGGGTGTCGGCGACCGTCTCCTTCCGCGCCTCCTCCGCCGTGAGGGTTCTGGCCTCCTCGCCCGGTTTCCCGGGGGCGACGACACTCTGGCCGGTGGTCTTCCGGGGCGACGCGTCGTCGTCCGCGTCGCACGAGGACAGCGCCAGCACGGATGCGAGGGCGGCCACGGCCATGGCGGTCGCGCCCGGGCGTATCGTCTGTCGGTCGAACAGCACGGCGGCCTCCGGTTGCCAAGGGGGGTGTTGGTGACCAACAACTAGCATGCTTCCACGCCATGTTGATCAAACACTTTCATTACGTCTCTGTTGCCACCTGTTGATGTGTACATGGAAGAAGCCATACTTCCACCGACCGAGAACCGTTCGACCCCGAACGGAATCAAGGGAGGACGAAGTGACCTTGTTGCACACCACCCGCGTGCGACGGAGACGACTGGGCGCGGCAGCCGCCGTGGCCGGACTCATCGCGACGCTGCTGACAGCCACCAACGCCGTAGCGTCACCCGACCCCGGCGACACGACCGCCGCCCCTGTCGCCGTGTCGTCGGACACCCGCGCCGAGGCGGAGGCGGCCCTCGCGAACGGCGGCATACCCGGAGTCGACGAGATCGTCCACAGCGGCAACATCGAGCACCTCGCCAACGTGCCGAAGGACGCGCTGCTGGGCCTCAACACGGACCTGGCCTTCCAGGGGAAGTACGCCTTCGCCGGCAACTACGACGGCTTCCGCATCTTCGACATCGGCAACCCGAAGAAGCCGAAGACGGTCGCCCAGGTGCTCTGCCCCGGTTCGCAGAACGACATCTCGGTCTCGGGGAACCTGCTCTTCCTCTCCACCGACTCCTCGCGCAGCGACAACTCCTGCGCCAGCACCACCCAGCCCGCCACCGAGAAGTCCTCCTGGGAGGGCATCAAGGTCTTCGACATCAGCGACAAGCGCCACCCCGAGTACGTCGCCTCCGTCGAGACCGCCTGCGGTTCGCACACCCACACCATCGTGCCGAAGCGCAACGACGTGTACGTGTACGTGTCCTCGTACTCGCCCAACGCGGCGTTCCCCGACTGCCAGCCGCCGCACGACGGAATCTCCGTCATCAAGGTGCCCCGCAAGGCGCCCGAGCAGGCCCGGATCGTGAACTTCCCGGTGCTCTTCCCGGACGGCGGCAATCCTGGAGCCCCGGACAACCCCGGTGTCTCCAAGACCACCGGCTGCCACGACATCACCGTGTTGCCCTCCGAGGACCTCGCGGCGGGCGCCTGCATGGGGGACGGCCTGCTGTTCTCCATCAAGGACCCGGCCAACCCGAAGATCATCGACCGGGTGCAGGACAACGTGAACTTCGCGTTCTGGCACTCGGCCACCTTCAACCAGGACGCCGACAAGGTCGTCTTCACGGACGAGCTCGGCGGCGGTGGCGCGGCCACCTGCAACGAGGAGATCGGACCGAACCGCGGCGCCGACGGCATCTACGACATCGTCGGCAGGGGCGACCACCGCAAGCTGGTCTTCCGCAGCTACTACAAGATCGACCGCTACCAGGCCGACGTCGAGGTCTGCGTCGCCCACAACGGCTCGATCATCCCCGTCAAGGGCCGGGACCTGATGGTCCAGGCGTGGTACCAGGGGGGCATCTCCGTCTGGGACTTCACCGACTCCAGCAAGCCCGAGGAGATCGCCTACTTCGAGCGCGGACCCGTCAGCCTCGACGCCGTCACCACGGCCGGACCCTGGTCGGCGTACTACTACAACGGTTACATCTACTCCAACGACATCGCCAAGGGCCTGGACGTCCTCGCCCTGCACGACCGGCGGACCGACCCGGCGAAGCGGGTCCGGCTCGACGAGCTGAACGTCCAGACGCAGCCCGACTACTTCGACCGCTGACCCCGAACCGCCTCAGCGGGCAGCGACGCGCCACGCGGTCCGCCGGGTCCCCGCCCGGCGGACCGCCCCCGTCGCCCGGCACGCGGTGGGAGGACGGAATAACGCGTTGACCGGTGAGCAGCGCGGGGAGATGCTGGAGGCGCTGATTCCGGCGGCGCGGGGAACCGCCGGAATCACATCAGCGCCCGGAGCCCACACGGCGCTCCATGCAGACGAGCTCCCGCCGGTCCTCCCAGGACTCGACTGCGGTGAAGCCGTGACGGACGTACAGCGCGATCGCGCCGGTCCGCCAGCTCCAGACGGAGAGGCGCACCGCACGGACGCCGGATTCCCCGGCCGCCGCGAGCGCCTCCCGGATCAGACCGGACGCCACGCCGCCGCCGCGGAAGGCGGGGCCGACCCACAGCCGCTTGATCTCCGAGCGCCCGTCGCCGTCGGCGGCGGTCAGGATCGCGCACCCTGCGGCGGTGTCGTCGTGGAGGGCCAGCAGCACGAGGCCGCCGGCGAACGCGGTGGCCGGGGACCGGATCTCGGACAGATACCGCTCGGGGAGGTCCTCCCTGCCCACGACGCCCAGGCCCTTCTCCTCCTCCGTGCGCAGGTGGTAGGCGGTGAGGAGGCCCGTGAGGCCGTGCGCGGGGGAAACCTCGGCGCCGGGAAGGCGCAGGGTGCGAAAAGCGGGGCGGTCGTTCATCCCGGAAGGGTCGCACGCACTCCCGCGCGCGCCGGAGTCCCCCAGGCTCAGGCCGCCGGTCGCCGGGTGCTCGTCCCCGTCGCGGCGGCCCATTCGACCAGCAGCCTCTGGTACGTCGCCTCGTCCGCGGCGGACAGCACGAGGCCGTCCGAGCGCTGCAGCAGATGGCGGATCTCCTGGTTGATCACCGCTGCGGGACGGACGGAACGTGACGAGGTGCGAAGACAGGACATGCCCACCAGGCTACGGGGCCGGATCCGGCGATCGGGCCGCCCGGCGGGCGGGACATCTCACACCAGCCGCCCCTCGTACGGAGCAACCTTTTCAGGCCGTCTCCGTCACCAGCCCCAGCCGCAGCAGTCCGTCCGGCCGCTCGGTCACCGGCAGGTGGTCCACGAAGCGCACCCCGCACCCCAGCGCGGCGGCCCCGGCGTCCGCGTGACGGTCGTCACCGACCATCACCACGTCCTCGGGACGCAAGGAGAGCCGCTCGCAGGCGGTACGGAAGAGCCGCGCGTCCGGCTTCTGCACACCGTGCTCGAAGGAGAGGACGTACGCGTCCACGAACTCGTCCAGCCCGTGGGCCCGGAAAACGGGACGCAGGTCCCAGCCGATGTTGCTGACCACCCCGACCGCCGTGCCGTTGGCCCGCAGGCCGCCCAGCACCTGGACCGCGTCCGGGTAGGGGCGCCAGGCGTCGGGGGACATGTGGCGTGCGTAGAGCGCCTCGTGCGTTCCCTCGCCGGGCAGTCGGACCTCGCGCGCCAGTCCGGTGTACGCGGCACGGTGCAGCTCCGCGCTCCCGTCGCGCGCCGCGTACACCTCGGCCAGAGCGGCCGGTACGCGCGCCGGGGCCGGCCCGCCCGGCAGCGCTCCGGCGTCCGTCAGCTCGCGTACGTACCGGTCGAAGCTCTCCTCGTCGGTCACCGTGCCCTGCTCGTCGAAGACCGCGCGGAGCCAGGAACCGACCGACTCGATGCGGAAAAGGGTCCCGGAGAAGTCGAAGAGCACGCCCTTGATCGTCATGGTGGCGATCTTGCCGTGGTCAGGATCGGTGTGACAAATTCCCCGTCCGGCTCCAGCCCTGGCCGGACCGCGCGAGGAACGCCGTGTGACCAGCGATGGAGAGCGCCACCACGCCCACCCCGAGCAGCACCCCGGCCACCACGTCCGAGAGCCAGTGCACCCCCAGGTAGACCCTGGTGAAGGAGACGCCCGCCACCGAGAGGCAGGCCACCGACACGGCCGCGCCCCTGACCGCTGGCCCCGCCCGCCACAGCAGCCACAGCAGCAGGCCGCACCCCACCGTCGCCGACATCGCGTGGCCCGAGGGGAACGCGGCGTACTGCGCGGAGTCGACCGGGTCCTGCCACTGGGGGCGCTCCCGGCCCACGGCCGCCTTGATCCCCTGCTGGAGGAGGGTGGAGAAGACCATGGTCCCCGCGATCCAGCAGGCGAGCAGCCGGGCCCCGCGCCACCACAGGGCCACGACGGCGACCGTGATCAGGGCACGCGCGGTCCAGGGGTCCCACACCCAGTCCGTCAGCACCCGGGCGACGCGGACCTCTCCGGGCCGGGTGACGGCACGGCGGTGCAGCCCCTCGGCGACGGCGTGGTCCACGGTCATCAGGGGCGCCCAGGCCGTGGCCACCATCACCAGCAGGGCGAGGGCGAGCGCGCCGCAGACCGCCCCGGCCGCCACCGCACGCGTGACCGTCGCAGACCCGGAAGGCCGCGCGGGGACGCGGTCGGGAGTGGACATGCGGCGATTTTCGCCGAAAGTACCCGCTTCCGGGTGGACGCCGCCCCGTGCGGAACGCCGGGGTCCGGGTGGATCGGGGCGCGCGGGGGGCGTACGTCCGCCGCTTACCGGGAGGACCCCCGTCCAGGGGCACCCTGCGAGGCGGGCGCGTCCTTCGCCCGGCCGGTGCGGTCAGCCGCGAGATAGAGGGTGTCCACTCCTGCGGCCCGGTCGTCCTCGATGCGGAGGACGGTGGAGAATCCCAGGCTGCCGAGGAGTTCGAGATGGCCCGTGTTGGTGGACCAGGTCCGCAGCACGATCCACGGGGGCAGGGATTCCGGGAGAGCGAAGAGTTCCTGGTAGAGGACGCGTGCGATGCCCTGCCGCCGGTAGTGGTTGCGCACCGCGATGGTGCTGACGTACAGGCAGGGACACAAGTCGGCGAAGCGCGGGTCTCGGTGGTTGCTCCGGAAGGACACAAAGCCGGCGGCCTGGCCTTCGTGCCGGGACATGACGAGGTCCTGGCGGAGCATCTCCTCCAGGTAGTCGTTGCCCGGGCCGGGGGCGTCCGGGGCGCCGGGGGCGCGCTCACGAAGATCGGCCACGGCAGTCCCCCCGCGCAGCGTCAGCGGGGGGACGAACTCGCCCGCGACCTCCGTGAACATCTCCGTCAGCTCGTGCACTTCAGCTGGGGGAATGGTCCCGGGCCGGTACCACTGTGTGCTGATGTCGCTCACGCCACTCCTTCGTCGAGCCGACGCCGGTGCCGGCCCGGCGGGCCGCTCAGGGCCGTCGGCGTCGCGTCCTCGGCCGTCGGCGCACGCGCGTGAAATCTACTGCGAACAGGGCCCAGAAACCAAGGAGGGGGATGACGGTGGCAACCACATGGAGCAGGGTGAATCCGACGTCGGTGAGGGAGGGGACGAGGCTTGCTATTCCGGCGGCCGCGGAGATGGCGAACAGGACCTGAACGCGGCGGAGTTCGGTCTCGTTGTTGTAGTCGGCCAGCTGGCGGGAGTGGTTTTCCAGCGCGTGAAGGCGTGACATGGCGGTCTCCTTGTGCCTGCGGACCTTCAGGTTCGTCTCGAGGTACTCCGCGACCCGCAGTAGAACGGGGTCCTTGAGCATGACGTCGAGATTGTCGATCTCCGACAGGTCTTGCACGAGAGCCGTCTGGTTCTGGGACAGGACGTGGGCGCCCGCCAGCCCCCTGCTTGCGCCTCCCGATCGTCCGCGCAGGTCGTGGGCGTTGATCCACAGCTGGCAGACGTACCACTGGGCGTGGACCAGGTTCAGCAGCGAGATGACCGTCTCGGCTTCGGCCGCCACCGCTCCGGACTCTCCCCGGATCACCGTCGACCACCCGGAACTCGCGATTTCCAGGCCCCTGAACCCGAGAGAGTCGGCGATCCCGTCCTCGGGGAGTGCGGCAGTGCCGTCGGCGAGCCAGAGCAACTGCCGCACCCGCTCGCCGGGAAGGTCGCTCATGTTGCCGACGAAGCACAGACGGAAGTCGTGGAACGCGTAGCAGAACGGCCGGGGCTCGATGATGTCGGCCGCCGCGACCCGCAGCGCCCGCACCGCTGATCCGTGCGTTTCGCAGTCGCCTGCCCGCAGGCCGGCCGGGATACGCAGACTCAGATTGTCGCTGAGCGCGTCGCACCGTTCGAGGTAAGGAAGATAGTCCCGGTTCTTCCACTCGACCAGGTCGTCGTAGAAAGTCTCTATGTCGGCCGTGCCGGCGATCAGAGTGAACGCGTAGTCGACCGAAACGACGCCGAGCCACGGGTACACCCGCATTCGGCAGTCGAAGGACCACGTGCCCCCGGCGAGCGACTTCTCCCCGCCGGGCAGGGCGCAGGAGACGACCGGTGCGTGCCCTGCCAGATAGGACAGATTCCAGCTGCGCAGCATGGTCATGTCCACCGTCAGCGCGCCGTGCCGGGCCTCCACCACCTCCATCAGCCGTCCCGGGTCGGTGATGGTTCCGCCGAGGTCGTACTTCATGGGGACGAAAACCTTTAACTCCGAGCCACGCGTCTCCATGTGTTCCCCCCGATTCGAGTCCGGACCTGCACGACCTGGGCCCAAGCAACCCCTGGGGGTGTGCGACGTCAGTCACGGCACCCTGCCGCGTCGTCGGAGTCCGCGTGCTTCGACGGTGCAAACGCTCCTCCGCCTCGCGATGTGCCGCATCCGACGCCGCGCATGGGTCCACCACGTAGTGCGGGACAGCCCTCAGGTCTCAGGCCCAGTGGTCCATGACAGCCCGAACTCGCTTTATTGGCAAGGTATTTGAGAATTCGCTCGACACGCGTTCTGTCGGCGTGGCGTGCCGCGGCGCCCGCGCTCGTCGCCCGGAACCGCCCGTACCCCGTACTTCTACGGCCGCAGGGTGCCGATCGCCGGCACGAACGCCACCAGCAGCGGAACGAGCGGGACCAGCGAAGCGGCGGCGGTGAGCCGGAGCCGGTGCCCGGCGGTCAGCCGTTCCACCGGATCCAGCAGCCTGTTCACGCGGCGCGGCACCTGTCCGGCCTGGGTGTGGCACGGGTCGAAGACGCCCCGGTCCTCGTTGAGCCCGACCAGCGCGAGGGCGGTCGTCAGCCGGCCGAAGCGCCGTGACGCCACGTCGTCGGCGGCCAGTTCGACCAGCCGGTGCATCTCGTCACGGAACGCGGCGAAGACCGGTACCTGAGGGAAACCGTTGGCCAGGGCGGCCGAGCAGTGCAGCAGCCAGTCGTGCCGGGCCCTGGCGTGTCCCTGTTCGTGGGCGAGGACCGCGTCCAGCTGGCGGCCCTTCAGGCGGACCAGCGCGGCTGTGGTGATGACCAGGCGCGGGGTCGATCCGGGCAGCCACCAGGCGTCGGGGCGGGGCCCCTCCAGGATCACCAGCCGCGCGTCGCCGGGCTCCTCGCCGTCCAAGTGCGGCGAACGTACGAGCAGTTCGGCTCGGCTCAGACTCCGCCGCCTGCGTGCGCGGCGTACCTCGCGCAGCAGCATCGCCCCGCTCCACACGCCCCCGAAGGCCAGCACCACGGCCACCACCGCCGACCAGGGGCCGTAGCCGGCCAGGGCATAGGCCTCGACCACCGCGCGCGGGGCAGGTGCGAAGACTTGGCCACGGACCGCCTGCCAGGCCGCCGCCGCGCTGAACGTCATCGACAGGGCGAAGGAGACCAGCACCCCCGCGACCACGCACTGCCAGACCCACAGGGCCACCACGGGCTCGCGCTCGGGCCAATGGGCCCGCGCCATCAGGCGGGGAGCCAGCACGGCGGTCAGTGCGCCGAGCGTCAGCAGGGCGAGGGAGACCAACATGCGGTCAGCCTATGAGCGCGCGGAACGCGCCGATACGGCTCCGGCCGTCAAGTGACGTACGCCACGGCGCGTGGACGCATGGAAGCGCGCGGCATGCGCGGAGCGTGCGGTGCCGAGACCCGCCGGGCACGTGCGCGTCAGAGGCCCGCCAGCATCGCGAGCATGGCCAGGCCCATCGTCACCCTGCAGGCGAGCGCCAGTTCGGGCCGGGCGTGCCCGCCACCGGCCACCAGGCCGGCCCCGGCCCCTGCGCTTGCGGCGACGGGTATCAGGCGTCCGGCGGCGCCCAGGACGTAGAGCGCGTAGTAGAGGAGGAGCGCCCCGGTCAGCAGGGGGAGGCCCGCTCCTGGAACTCCTCCGCCGTGCCCGGCGTGCGGGCTGCCCCCGGCGCCGGGCGCCATGGCGACGGCCATGTGGACCATGGCCAGCGAGCCGACCAGATGGTGGAGATGGTGGCCGCCTCTGCGCGCCGCCCAGGCGGACCGCAGGGCGGCCCCGCCGAAGAGCACCGTGTACGCCGCCCAGGCCCACCCGGGGGGCGTGAACAGGGCAGCCGGAACGGCCATCGCGGCCATGCCGAACCCCATGAGCGCCTCGGCGTGAGCGGCTCGACGCGTCTCGCCGGTCCCGGCGCGCGCCCGCAGCAGGCAGTACACGCCCGTCGCCGCGCACAGCACCATGAGCAGCCAGCCGGACAGCGCCGGTCCGTGCACGGCACACCTCCCCCTCCGCCAAAGCTGTCCCGTACTCGATTCCCGGCGTGTCGCCGTGACAACCCGGCGCACGGTGGCGCATGGGGTGCACGAGGGGGAGTGACCGCGTTCGTGGTGGGCTCCGGCGATCGGGTTACCCTCGTGCGCGACGCCGGAGCAGAGGTCCGGCGTCGTAGCAGAGCACCGCCCGGCGGGCGAGCCCGAAGGCACCTGCCGCGGGCGGAGAAACGGAGACCGTTCCATGGAGATCGCCCCGCCGCGCACCACGCACCGGCTCACCTTCCGCGACGCGGCCGAGGACGACGTGCCGGCGCTCGTCGAGCTGGTCGAGTCCGCCTACCGGGGTGAGTCCAGCCGCACCGGCTGGACCAGCGAGGCGCACATGCTCGAAGGCCGGCGGACCAACGACGCGGAGGTGCGCGAGATCATCGCCACCCCCGGCGGGCGGCTGCTCGTGGCCGAACGCGACGGCGCCATCGTCGCTTGCTGCCAGCTCGAACACCGCGGTGACGCGGCCTACTTCGGAATGTTCTCGGTCCGCCCGGGCCAGCAGGGCGTCGGGCTCGGCAAGACCGTCATCGCCGAGGCGGAGCGGGTGGCCCGCGAGGAGTGGGGCGTCACCGGGATGCAGATGACGGTGATCTCCCTGCGCGCCGAGCTGATCGCCTTCTACGAGCGCCGCGGGTATGCCCGAACGGGCCGTATGAGCCCCTTCCCCTACGGTGACGAGCGCTTCGGGACTCCGCTCCGAGACGACCTGGAGTTCGAACTGCTGGTGAAGGAGTTCGGGGCCGGGGAGTCCGGGAACGACATGCGGTAGGTCCCGCTTCTCCCGCTCGCCCGCCCACCGAAGGCGCCGCCGTGCCCGGCGGGGCCTTCGGAGGGTTCACCGCGCCGCGGTGCTCAGGCCGTGTTCGTGTTCAGACATCCGGAGTCCCGAAAGCGGCTGCCCCAGCGACGGCCGTGGCGCTGTCGTTGGGGCAGCCGTGGCGCCGTCGCGGCGGTTGCGATCCGGTCGACACGTCCGGTCCTGCTCCGGAGAATCACCGCATGAGCCTGAATGTGGACACCTACGTGTACGGAGCCGACGGCGAGTGGACCCTCCTGGAGGATCCCGACGACGACTACAGCAGGACCATGGCCGGATTCGAGAGATCGCGCGGCAAGCTGTGGGGCTCCGAGGCGATGCGGGCGCTGGGAGCTCGCTACTTTCCCCGGCTCGACGGCGACAACCTGAAGGTCGAGCCAGGTGCGATCGATGACTTCCTGTCCGAGTGCGACGCGATACGCCCGCACCTCGCTGACCTTGGTGAAGCCAGTGGTTACCACACGGAGTACGTCACCAGCTGCTTCGACAACATCGTCGCTGCCGCCGTGCGAGCCAAAGCCGAGGGTGGCGGCGTCATCGTCTGGTGAGGCTGCATTCCTTGTGCTCGGGCAGCGCGGTGCCGGTATCCACCAGGACCATCGGGTCTACCGATGGCATCGAGGGCCCGCTGGGGTCTGACGACTTGCCAACGTCCTGACGGGGCGAGGGCCGGCGGTGCTCCTTTCCGGCTGACTGCCCGGGCCGGAGCCGCGAGCGCTCCCGGAAGCGTGACGTATCCGCGAAGCCGTCCGCCCGACGTCGTGGTGCGGCGGACTCTCGCCCGGCGGCTCCGTCGCGGAAGGGAACCGGCTCAGGCCCCGCGGATCTCCGGGCGGTCCGTCGTCGCCCCGTCGAGGCCGAACGCCCGAACCAGCGCCAGCTGTTCGGGGGTGTTCACCACCCAGGCGATGACCCGCAGCCCGGCGCCGCGTGCCTGCTCCACGGTCTCCAGCGTCAGCCGCCGGATGTTGAGTGCGAGCGTGGCCGCGCCCGCCGCCCGGGCCCGCTCCACCACGTCCGGTCCCCAGCGGCTCGCGATCAGCACGGTCGGCAAGCCCGGCAGCAGCCGGCCGGTCTCCGCGACCGCCTCGTCGTGGAAGGACGACACCTCCACCCGTCCCGTCAGGCCCCGCCGAGTGATCACGTCGGCCAGTGCCCGGGCCGCCGCGGCGTCCTTGATCTCCGCCTGGATCGGCGAGTCCACCGCGTCGAGCACCTCCTCGAAGAGGGGCACCCGCTCGCCCTGTCCGGCGTCCAGCTCGCGCAGTTCCGCCAGCGTCTTGTCCGCGATCCGGCCAGTTCCGTCGGTCGTGCGGTCCACTTCCGCGTCGTGCATCACGACGAGCGCGCCGTCCTTGCTCAGGTGCAGATCCAGTTCGATGGCGTCCATCCCCGCCCGCTGGGCCCGGACGAAGGACCGCAGCGTGTTCTCCGGCTCGACGCCCATGAGCCCGCGATGACCGATGGTGACGAAGGGCAAGGCACTCTCCTGAATTCTCGCGTGGCCCGGCCGCGTTCCTCGCACCGCCCCGGCTGCCGGAGCGTACCTGCCCAGCCGTCGACACGGCACGACATGGGTGACGGAAGTAACGTTGTCCTGAGGGGTTACAGGAAAATCAGCGGTGACCATGGAGCTGGGCAGGATAATTTATTGAATCTCACTTGTCCTGGGGAACCGTGCCCGGATACGCTCGCCGAACGCGAGGTTCTGTGGAGGAAACGGCTATGACGGAAATTCTGGTACACGACGTCCCCGGCGGCGGCGCGGCCGCAGCCGGGCGGGTGGTCGACCACCCTGCGTGGCCCGTGCTCAGGAACGCCGTGGAGAAGATCAGGCCCTGGCAGTCCAAGGACGGCTCGATCGACTTCGCGGCGGAGGGTGCCCCCGACGCGGCGGTCGTGGATGCCACCCTCGGCCGGATCATCGGCGCGGTCGAGGAGCTCTCCCCGCTGCTGCCGCACGATGCCGCCTACCACCGTGCCCTCGTCGGCGATCTGCGCCGCTGGGCCGAGGGCGGTTTCGGGGTTCCGGACTTCCTGGACTCCCTGCTCGCCTTCCAGCCGGCCAAGCACCGGGCGGACGGGCTCCAGCACCTCGTCGTCTTCGCCATGTACACCCAGAACGGCAATCCCGACCGCAACCTCGAAGCGGTCGTGCTCCGCATGGTCTGGCCCGAGTGGCTCGCCGAGCTGGAGGCGACCCGGTACGACAATCCGCTGTTCTGCGGTATCACCTTCGAGGGCTTCACCTCCGGGTACGACACGAACTCCGCGGTGCTCTTCCCGGAGACCATCGCCGTGCGTGAGGCCCCTGACCGCTTCAGCTGGGGTGGCATCTTCTGCGACCGCGAGGCCGCCCGCTTCCGCCGGGTCACCGAGGCCGCCGTCGGCCTGCTCGGCCTGGAGCTGCCGGCGGACATCCAGGAGATGGTCGGCGACCAGCAGCGTTGTGAGCAGGCATTCGTGCTCTGGGACATGGTCCACGACCGCACCCACAGCCACGGCGACCTGCCGTTCGACCCCTTCATGATCAAGCAGCGCCAGCCGTTCTGGATGTACGGACTGGAGGAGCTGCGGTGCGACCTCACCGCCTTCAAGGAGGCCGTGAAGCTGGAGGCCGACGGCTTCCCGCAGGGCCGCGACGTCCAGTACGCCGTCCTCTTCGACCGCATGTTCCGCTTCCCCGTCACCGGTGAGCGAGTACGCAACTACGACGGCCTCGGCGGCCAGCTGCTCTTCGCCTACCTCCACAAGCACGACGTCGTCCGCTGGACGGACAACACCCTGAAGATCGACTGGGACCGTGCCCCGCAGGTCACCAACCAGCTCTGCGGCGAGATCGAGAAGCTCTACCGCGACGGCATCGACCGCCCCAAGCTGGTCCACTGGTTCGCCGCTTACGACCTGGTCGCCGAGTACCTCTCCCCGCACCCGGGCTCGCGCTGGGCCAAGGGCCCCGACGCGCTGGACCTGACACAACCGCCGCGCAAACTCGTGGACGACGTGCTTCCGGACGAGTTTCCCCTGAGCATGTTCTATGAGGCGCTCTCCAAGAAACTGAAGCACGTGATCGCGTCCACGGTGGGGATCACCGCGGCGAGCGCCGAGCGGGTGGCCGCGTGAGCGAGGGTCCCAAGGAGGCGGTGGCCATGAACGGTGTCCGTAGCGGAACCGGCCCACTGGAAGGCGCGGTGATCGCGGTGGCCGGTGCTGCCGGTCCGGCGGGCCGTGCCACACTGCTCCGCCTCGCCGAGGCCGGAGCGACGGTCGTCGGGGCGGACGCGCACCCGGAACGGCTGGCGGAAGCGGTCGACGCGGCGCGGTACGCGCACGGCGGGGCCAGCGTCACCGGGGAGACCGTGGACCTGCTGGACCCGGCCGCCGCCCGTGAGTGGGCCGACAAGACGGAGACGGAGTTCGGCCGGATCGACGGCCTGGTCCACCTCGTCGGCGGCTGGCGTGGCAGCGCGAACTTCGCCGAGACCAATCTCTCCGACTGGGACGCGCTGGAGAAGCTGCTCATCCGCACCGTGCAGTCCACCTCGCTCGCCTTCCAGGCAGGCCTGGAGCGCAGCGACCGGGGCCGTTATGTCCTGATCAGCGCCTTGGGTGCGACCCGGCCCACCGCGGGAAACGCGGCGTACGCGGCGGCGAAGGCCGCTGCCGAGGCGTGGACGCTCGCCCTCGCCGACGCCTTCCGCAAGGCGGGGGGCGAGGAAGGGCCCAGGACGGCTGCTGCGATCCTGGTCGTGAAGGCACTGGTGCACGACGCGATGCGCGCCGAGCGCCCGACTGCGAAATTCGCGGGATTCACCGACGTGAGCGAACTGGCCGAGGCCATCGCCGGCGTCTGGGACCGACCCGCACCCGATGTGAACGGAAAGCGCCTGTGGCTGACTCCGCAACCGTAACGACCGACGCGCGTCGTCATCACGACCCGGAGATACGCGGCTTCGCCAGTGACAACTACGCCGGTACCCACCCGGAGATCCTGGCCGCCCTCGCCCTCGCCAACGACGGCCACCAGGTCGCCTACGGCGGGGACGTGTACACGGACCACCTCCAGGACGTCGTACGAGGCCACTTCGGTGAGGCTGCCGAGGCCTACCCGGTCTTCAACGGAACCGGGGCCAACGTGCTGGCCCTCCAGGCCCTGGCGGACCGCTGGGGCGCGGTGATCTGCGCGGAGTCCGCGCACATCAACATGGACGAGGGGGGTGCTCCGGAGCGCGTCGGCGGACTGAAGCTCCTCACCGTCCCGTCCCCGGACGGCAAGCTGACGCCCGCGCTCGTCGACCGCCAGGCGTACGGCTTCGACGACGAGCACCGCGCGATGCCCCAGGTGGTCTCGATCACCCAGAGCACCGAACTGGGCACTCTGTACACCCCTCAGGAGATCCGCGAGATCTGCGACCACGCCCACGGACTCGGGATGAAGGTCCACCTCGACGGCTCCAGGATCGCCAACGCGGCGGCCTCCCTGGACCTGCCGATGCGCGCCTTCACCACCGACGCGGGCGTCGACGTGATCTCCCTCGGCGGCACCAAGAACGGCGCGATCTTCGGCGAGGCCGTCGTCGTGCTCGACCCCGACACGGTCCGCGCGATGAAGCACCTGCGCAAGACGTCGATGCAACTCGCCTCCAAGATGCGCTTCGTCTCCGTGCAGCTGGAAGCCCTGTTCGCGGGTGACCTCTGGCTGCGCAACGCCCGGCACGCCAACGCGATGGCCCAGCGCCTCGCCGAAGGCGTCCGTGCCCTGGACGGGGTGGAGATCCTCTACCCCGTCCAGTCCAACGGAGTCTTCGCCCGGCTGCCGCACGACGTCGCCGAGCGGCTCCAGAAGCGCTTCCGCTTCTACTTCTGGGACGAGGCCGCGGGTGACGTCCGCTGGATGTGCGCCTTCGACACGCGAGAGAGCGACGTGGACGCCTTCGTCGAGGCGCTCGCCGAGGAGCTGAAGGGCTGAAAGGCGTGGCGCAGTCATAGTGCATGCATGGATATGCGGTCGACCGGAAAAGTATTTGCCTCCGGTCGGCCGCACTCCTATGCTCTGCGCGCATGGAACTGATCCAGGAGAGCCCGGACCTCGACGCCTATCTCGCGTCGGACGAGGCGATCGACCACCAGCATCCGTACGTGACCGAGACCGCGCGACGCCTCGGCGCCGACACCAGTGATGCGTACACCTACGCCGAGGCCGCTTTCACCTTCGTCCGCGACACCATCCCGCATTCCGCGGACTCGGGGGACCTCCGGGTGCCCTGGCGCGCCTCCGACGTCCTCGCGACCCGTAACGGCATCTGCTACGCCAAATCGCACGCCCTGGCCGCCCTGCTGCGCGTCGCGGGCATCCCCGCCGCGCTCTGCTACCAGCGGCTCGTGGACGAGGAGGGAGACGT
This sequence comes from Streptomyces sp. NPDC060198, assembly GCF_042728415.1. Taxonomy (NCBI): domain Bacteria; kingdom Bacillati; phylum Actinomycetota; class Actinomycetes; order Kitasatosporales; family Streptomycetaceae; genus Streptomyces; species Streptomyces sp. NPDC060198. The sequence goes on from NZ_JBHWZJ010000071.1 coordinate 22,458, forward strand.
CCCCGTGGTGCACGGGCTCGTCGCCCTGCGACTCCCGGGCCGGGACCGCTGGGCCCGGGTCGACGCACGCGGGAACAGGCCCGGTGTCGACGCGCGGTTCTCCCTCGACCACGAGCGGCTGGCCTGGCCGGTGCACCCCGCCCTCGGGGGAGTGGACTACCCCGTCCTGTATGCGGCCCCGCACCCCGAGGTGCTGTCGACACTGAGGCAGGCGCGCGACCGCCACCACCTCGGGGAGACGCTGCCCGGCTCGCTCTGACTGACCCGGCGCGCTACGATCCGGCGCGCTCTGACCCGGCGCACGTCCCCGGCCGGCGCGGTCCGTGCGCCGGCCCGGTCCTGCCCGCTGAATCAGCCGCGCTCGCGGACCTCCGCCGCGGTCGGAGCCGTACCGCCGAGGTGCGCGGGCACCCACCAGGTGTCGCCCGCGTCCTTCGGCCGTACCGGATAGGCGCGCTGCGCGGCCTCCAGGAGCTCCTGGACCCCCTCGCGCAGCCGGCGCGTGATGGCCCCCGCGTACTGGTCCGCCGGGGCCTCGACCGGAGCGCCGACCCTTATGGTCACCGGGATGTGGTTCCGCCGGAAGTTGCGCGGGTGGCCCTTGGTCCAGATCCGCTGGGTGCCCCACAAGGCCATCGGGATCAGCGGTACGCCCGCCTCCTGGGCCAGTCGGGCGGCACCCGACTTGAAGCTCTTCAGCGTGAAGGACGACGAGATGGTCGCCTCGGGGAACACCCCGACGATCTCGCCGGACCGCAGCGAGGCCAGTGCGTGCGCGTAGGCGTCCTCCCCCTGCTTCCGGTCGACGGGGATGTGCTTCATCCCGCGCATCAGCGGGCCGGAGACCTTGTGCCGGAACACCGACTCCTTGGCCATGAACCGGACGAGCCGCTTCTGCGGAAGGGCGGCGAGGCCGGAGAAGATGAAGTCGAGATAACTGATGTGGTTGCTGACCAGCACCGCGCCACCGGTTCTCGGGATGTTCTCCGAACCCTGAGTGTCGATCTTCAGGTCGAGCGCCTTGAACATGGTGCGAGCGGCGCCGATGACCGGTCGATAGACGAGTTCTGCCATCTGGAGAAGACTCCTTCTTCTGCGCCTGGGGAGGGTTCTCCCGGCGGAAGTTACGCGGCCGTAGGTTTTCGGCATTGTGGCGATGGTGCCCCATGTGCGACGCGGTGGCCAGTCCCGATGGACCCGGGCGGCGAGATTCTCATCACGTGCCCCTGCCGGGAATGCGCCGTCGCCTCCCGGCGCTGACGTCCTGCGGGGAACTCCGACGGAAGGACGACGGTGGACAGGACGACGGATGCGCAGAGGCTGGACGCCTCCCAACTCGGCGCGGAACTCGGCACACGGGCGACGTTGGTGCAGTTCTCCACCGCGTTCTGCCAGCCCTGCCGCGCCACGCGCCGCACGCTCGCCGAGGTCGCGGGCATGGTCGAGGGGGTCGCCCACGTCGAGATCGACGCCGAGGCCCACCTCACTCTCGTCCGCACACTCGACATCCGCGCCACCCCCACCGTCCTCGTCCTCGACGCCCGGGGCACGGTCGTCCGCCGTGCGACGGGACAGCCACGCACGGTCGACGTCGTGGCCGCCCTCGGCCGGGCGATATGACGGGCCGTGACACTTCTCCCACATGGCGATACGCACTTGACGGTGACGGGCGAGCATCGTCAGTCTGACGTTATGCCACCGGAAATCCTTCTCTACGGCCGGGTCCACGTCGACCTGGCACGCAACGCGAGCGCGCGCTGTCCGGGTGTCTGAGCACCTACGGACCCGTATGCCCGACTCGCAGAAGGACAATTCCATGACGGTTTCGCCCGAGCTCCGCACCGCCGTTCCCGCCTCTCCCCAGCTGCTCCGCTCGGTCTTCCGGCAGCACGCCGCGGGGGTCGCGGTGATCACTGCGACCGGTGGGCAGCCCGTCGGATTCACCGCCACCTCGCTCAACTCCGTCGCGGCCGAGCCTCCGCTGATCTCCTTCGGCGTTGCCACCTCGTCCTCCAGCTGGCCGGTGGTCGCGGAAGCCGCGCACATAGGCGTGCACATACTCGCCGAGGACCAGGCCGAACTGGCCGCCACCTTCGCCCGCTCGGGGGCCGACCGCTTCGGCCCGGGCACCGCCTGGCACCGAGGACCCGAGGGCGTGCCGGTGCTCGACGGGGTGGTCGCCTGGCTGGTCTGCCGGGTGGTGGCCCGGGTTCCCGCGGGCGACCACTGCATCGTCATCGCACAGGTCGAGGTCGGCGACCCCGAGGGCGGCGGCCGTCCGCTGGTCTACCACGAGGGCCGCTTCACCTCCCTGCGGGACTGACCCGGAAGGCTGTCGCGGGGCCGCTCCCGGTGCCGGATCCGAGGATCCT
>NZ_JBHWZJ010000072.1:0-24809 GCF_042728415.1 Streptomyces sp. NPDC060198
GAACGGGGGCGGCCCCGCGTTCACACCCCGTCCGGTACGCGCCCGAGCGGATCGGGCGTCAGACGGTTCGGGCGGTTCGGGCGGTTCGGCCGTCAGGCGGCTCGGTCGGTTCGGGCGTCAGCCGAAGAGCAGGTACACGATCCCGTAGCTCGCCGCGGCGACGAGCGCCGCCGCGGGCATGGTGATGAACCAGCCCAGGATGATGTTCTTGGCGACACCCCAGCGGACCGCGTTGACCCGCTTGGTCGCGCCGACACCCATGATCGCGGAGGTGATGACGTGCGTGGTGGAGATCGGGGCGTGGAAGAGGAACGACGACCCGAACATGATCGACGCGCCGGTCATCTCCGCCGCGAAACCCTGCGGCGGGTCCAGCTCGATGATCTTCCGGCCGAGCGTCCGCATGATGCGCCAGCCGCCCGCGTACGTACCGAGCGAGAGCATCAGCGCACAGACGATCTTGACCCAGACCGGGATCTCGTCGTTCGGGCCTTCGACGTCGGCGATGACCAGGGCCATCACGACGATACCCATCGTCTTCTGGGCGTCCTGGAGACCGTGACCGAGCGCCATGGCGGCCGCCGAGACCGTCTGCGCGATCCGGAAACCGCGCTTGGCCTTGTGCGGGTTGGAGTTCCGGAACATCCACATGATCGCGACCATGAAGAGATAACCGACGACCAGGCCGATGACCGGGGAGAGGAACATCGGGATGACGATCTTCTCCAGCACCCCGTCCCAGTGCACCATCGTCCCGCCGGCCAGCGCCGCGCCGACCATGCCGCCGAACAGGGCGTGCGAGGAGGAGGACGGCAGCCCGAAGTACCAGGTGACGAGGTTCCAGATGATCGCCCCGACCAGCGCCGCGAAGAGGATGCCCATCCCTTTCGAGCCCTCGGGCGTGGCGATGAGCCCCTCACTGACCGTCTTGGCGACGCCCTGTCCGAGGAAAGCACCGGCCAGGTTCATCACCGCGGCCATCGCCAGAGCCGCCCGCGGGGTCAGCGCCCGGGTGGAGACCGAGGTGGCGATGGCGTTCGCGGAGTCGTGGAAGCCGTTCGTATAGGTGAAGCCGAGCGCGACGCCAACGGTCACGATCAGCGCAAAGGTGTCCACTGGGGTCAGGACTCCTTGACCGCGATGGTCTCCACCGTGTTGGCGACGTGTTCGAACGCGTCGGCCGCCTCTTCCAGCACGTCCACGATCTGCTTCAGCTTCAGCACCTCCATGGCGTCGTACTTGCCGTTGAAGAGGTGGGCGAGCAGCTTGCGGTGGATCTGGTCCGCCTGGTTCTCCAGCCGGTTGACCTCGATCCAGTACTCGGTGAGGTTGTCCATGGTCCGCAGCCCCGGCATGGCCTCGGCGGTCAGCTCCGCCGCCCTGGCCAGCACCTCGATCTGCTGCTCGACACCCTTCGGGAGCTCCTCGACCTGGTACAGAACGACCAGGTCGACGGCCTCCTCCATGAAGTCCATGATGTCGTCGAGCGACGACGCGAGGTTGTAGATGTCCTCGCGGTCGAACGGCGTGATGAAGGAGGAGTTCAGCTGGTGGAAGATCGCGTGGGTGGCATCGTCCCCCGCGTGCTCCGCCGCCCGCATGCGCTCCGCGATCTCGGCTCGGGAGGAAGAATCCGCTCCGAGCAGTTCCATCAGGAGTTTCGAGCCCGTGACGATGTTGTCCGCGGATGCGGAAAACATGTCGTAGAAGCTCGTCTCCCTGGGGGTCAGACGAAAGCGCACGTGGGGTCCTCGGGATGCTTTGGATTCGGTCAGGCTGATGCTAGGCGCATCATCCGGCCACGGCTAACCGGCATTCTTCAGTGTCGCCCATCGATCAGCGTGATCAGCACGGCCCCCGGGTCACGTTTCGGCTCGATTCGTTACCATATACCCGCCCGGGGTATACAGCCCGGGAAGAGTCCGGGCGCATCCGCGACAAGGCACCCCCCGGAGCGGGTACCTCTCGGTACGCCCGTCTTCACGGCTGTCGGCACGCTCGGGTACGAGACAACGGGAGGACCCCATGACCACCACCGAGGCCACCGGGCAGGACGGCCCCACCCTGCCGGAACCCGTCGGCCGACCGGCCGGGACCGTCACCGACCACGACCGGGGCATCCACGGCTACCACCACCAGAAGGACGAGCACCTCAAGCGCCTGCGCCGGATCGAGGGTCAGATCCGCGGTCTCCAGCGGATGGTGGACGAGGACACCTACTGCATCGACATACTCACCCAGGTCTCGGCGTCCACCAAGGCGCTGCAGTCCTTCGCGCTCCAGCTGCTGGAGGAACACCTCCGCCACTGCGTCGCCGACGCCGCCGTCAAGGGCGGGGACGAGATCGACGCGAAGGTCGACGAGGCCACCAAGGCCATCGCGCGCCTTCTCCGCACCTGATGCCCGTTCCGTACCCGCCGATCGGCCGGCCCGCCGCTCGGTCCGCGCCCCTGCGGCCGTGACGCCGCCGGCCGTGATGCCCTCGCGTGCGCCCGGACGTGACGCGTGACACGTGCCACGTGGTACCGGTCGGGTCCGGTCAGGGCCTGCGTTCGGCCTGGCGGGGAATGTTGGACGCTCCGGCGGCCTCGCCCGCGTTGAGCACCTCGTCGATACGGTCCGCACTGAGCCGGTCCTCGGTGCTGGACGATGCGGCGATCATCAACTCGCCGCAGAGTTCGATCTCGGCGAGAGCCACGTACTCCTGCGCGTTCGGAGCGCTGAGCGTCACCACCTGCGTCACCTCTCTCTACCGTCGCCGGCCCTTGGCGCAGACTCCAAGCGTAGGGATCGCCAAGCGCCGCGCGCATGACACGGACGGGCCATTTCGGCCCCTCCCAAGAGGGCGGCCCTCCCCCGTCGAACACCCGCACGCCCAGCCGGCACCTACGGCGACCGCCCCGCCAGCACGGGCGCAACCATCGAATTCCAGCCACCGGCTGCGACCGCGGTGGGCCTGTGCCGTCATGGGTACGGGTGCTGCCACCGCCGCGCGCGCCGTCGCCGCCCCCTTCGCCACCGTCACCCCCTTCACCGCCGTCATCGCCTCAGCTCTGCCGGATCTCGCCCGTGTAGAGGTCCGCACCGTCCGGCAGGTCCACGGTGACCGGCACGCCGAACCCGTACAGCAGCATGGTCGAGACCACCGTCACCGCCGGACCCGCGGCCGCGAAGGTGAAACGGTGGCGAACCTTCCGCAGCCGGCCCTCGTCGTCCAAGTAGGCGTCGAAGGGGACCGCGTGGGTGCGGAACCCGCCCGCCGCGGCCGTCAGCGCTGCCCGCGACAGGGGCGAGGCCGCCCCCGCCGCACTGCCGATGTCGGCGGTCCCCCGGTAGTGGCGGACCCCGATGCCCGCCAACTCGGTCCGCCCCACGTACGTCACGCCCCGGGCCTCGCGCAGCAACTCGGCCGCGGCCATGGGATCGGTGACCCCGCCGGTGACGAGGTTGCCGTCCGCCAGCACCGTGGTGTCGATCCGCACCCACTTGTCTTCCGGGACCCCGGCCCCCCGGTTCTTCATGTACAGCGCGCCCGGCGTCAGCAGCTCGGTGATCGGGCGGTGCTCCTCCGACCCGGCCGCGTCCTTCGGCAGCACCACCTTGATGCGGCCGAGCTGCTTGCGGAAGTCGTACGCGCCCTGGCCACGGATCGTCACACGGGTGCCACCCGCCGAGGTCTCCATCGAGGTGTTCGTCTCCGCTCCGCCGGATTCGGCGAGCACGTCCGCCGCCCGGTCGAGCACCCGCGCGGGCGACTCCTCCGCCGGAGCGCCCGCGACGGTCCCGCTCCCGCCGCCGGAACAGCCGGCCAGCACGGCGAGCACACCCGCCACGGCCAGCGCGCGGACAGCCAGTGCCGCGCCTTCGCACCCGTGCTGCCGCACCACCATCGCCTGCCAACCCCCAACGACGTCACGCCGGAACCGGGCCCTCGCCCGTTCCGCATAACGACGGCCGCCGTCCCCCGTCACGCCGGTCCACCCCGATCGGCGGCGGAGAGACCTGGACCCCTCCCGTCCGGGCCGCCCCGCCAGTACCGTGGGCACGTGCATCAGGAAGCTGTCCACCCTGTCCGGCGCACCCCGGCGTGCGCCGCCCCTTCCCCGGGCCCCCTCCCCCCGTCCGAGCCCGTTCCCGCAGCTCAGGGCCATGCCACGACCACCACCGAACGCGGCTCGTTCTGCCTCGCCCGCTGCTCCTGCGGCTGGTCCGGACCCGCCCGCCGCTCCCGCGACCTCGCCCGCACCGACGCAGAACGCCACCGGACCGCGGCCTGACCCACCCGTCGGCGCCCCGGGCACCGGCCGAGGCCCCGCACCCCGCCCGACCGCCGCTCCGCACCGCCGAGACGGGCGCCCGGCATCCTGTCCGGCCCTGCCACCACCCGCACCGGGCCCCGGAGGTCCCATGAACCAGCAGCACCTCGCGGGCCCAGCCATCCCCACGGCCCGGTGCGCGAGCCCCGCGCCCACACCCGCACCGTCCCCACCGCTCGCCCGGCGCGCCGTCCTGGCCGCCGGGGCGTTCGCCGCGCTCACCGCCTGCTCCTCCCCGAACGCCCCCGCCGCGGGTCCGTCCGGCGCTTCCCCCTCGGGCGTGCCGCGCCCCGCCACCGGATCCCCGGGGCCCACGCGCACCCCGGCCGCATCCGCCGACAGCGCCCCGGCGGACTGGCCCGCACTCGGCCGCAGCCTCGACGGGACCCTCGTACGCCCCGGGGACTCCGCGTACGACACCGCCCGCCGGCTCTACAACACCCGCTTCGACACCCAGCGGCCCGCAGCCGTCGCCTACGTACGGCACGAGGACGACATACGCGAGTGCCTCGCCTTCGCCCGTACGACCGGCACCCCCGTCGCGATCCGGAGCGGCGGCCACTCCTACGCGGGCCTGTCCGCCGGCACCGGGCGTCTGGTCGTCGACGTCTCCGCGCTCGAAGGCGTCGACCGGGACGGCACCATCGGCGCGGGCGCCCGGCTCGGCGACATCTACCGGAGCCTCGGCGCCCACGGCCTGACCATCCCCGGCGGCTCCTGCGCCACGGTCGGCATATCCGGCCTCACCCTCGGCGGCGGTCATGGCGTGGCCTCTCGGGCCTACGGCCTGACCTGCGACAACCTCACCTCCGCCACCCTGGTCACCGCCGACGGCCGCACCCTGACCGCCGACGCCACCCGGAACCAGGACCTCTTCTGGGCGCTGCGCGGCGGGGGCAACGGCTCCTTCGGGGTCGTCACCCGCCTCCGCTTCCGCACCTCGCCCGCCCCGCAGACCGTCGTCTGCAACCTCGGCTGGCCGTGGTCCCGGGCCGGTGAGGTGCTCGCCGCCTGGCAGGAGTGGGGGCCCGACCAACCGGACGAGATCTGGTCCTCCCTCCACTTCGAGGCGGGCACGGACGGCGCCGACCCCACCGTGACGCTCGCGGCGTTCAGCCTCGGCACCTACGGCGACCTGCAGAACGCGGTGGACCGGCTCGCCGACCGCGCGGGGTCCTCCGCCTCCTCCGTCTCCCTGCGCCGGCGCGGCTACGAGGAAGCGATGCTGGCCTACGCCGGCTGCGCCGGTCTCACCGCCGACCAGTGCCATCTGCCCGGTACGACGCCGGGGCGCACGGCCCGGGGCGCCCTCGGGCGCGAGACGTACGCGGCGGCCTCCGACTTCTTCACCCGCTCGCTGCCGCCCGAAGGACTGCGCGCCCTCACCGGTCGCGTCGAGGCGTTCACCCGGCAGTCCGCCGGCGGGCGCGCGAAGGGGTCGGTCATCCTCACGGCCCTCGGCGGAGCGGTCAACCGGGTCGCCCGGGACGCGACCGCCTTCGTGCACCGCGACTCCCGGATGCTCGCCCAGTACCTCGCCTCCTGGAGCCCGGACGCCCCCGGAGCCTCGGTGACCGCCGCACAGGGGTGGCTGAAAAGCATCCGTACGGCGATGGGTCCGCACGCCTCCGGCGAGGCCTACCAGAACTACACCGACCCCACGCTCGCCGACTGGCGCCGCGCCTACTTCGGCCCGTCCGCCGACCGCCTCGGGAAGCTCCGCGACCAGTACGACCCCGAGCGGCTCTTCGCCGGACCGCAGACACCGTAGGACCGCCACGAGGACGCCCGCACCCCGCGACGCGGCAGGGCGCCGGCTCCCCCACCGGGGAACCGACGCCCTGCCGTACTCGTGGTCGATCCGCTTCACGTGGCGCGGACGACGTGGCCGCCGCACCCCGTACTGCCATCCTGCTGCCGCCCGACCCGTACTCGGGTGACGGGCGGATCAGGCAGCGAGGTCCTTGTCTCCCGTGCCACCGCCGCGGCCCGATCTCGGCTCGGGCACTTCGAGCGTGCCGCCGAGGCCACCGGTGGCGCCCCCCGCCCCCCTCGACCGTACGAGGAAGCCGGCCCGGGGCGACCGGGAGACGGCCGCCACCAGCGGGGTCAGCAGCGCCATGGCCAGCGGGGCGAGGAGGAGCGTGACGGCCGTGCCCAGGGCGAGGCCGCCGATCACGTCGGTCGGATAGTGCACGCCCATCCAGACACGGCAGAACCCCTCGGCGAACGCGAGGCCCAGTGCGACGAACCCGAACTTCCGGCCGGCCACGAAGATCCCGACCGCCAGCGCCATCGCCATCGTGGCGTGGTCGCTGACGAAGGAGAAGTCGTTCTTGCCGTCGACGAGGACCTCGAGCCCTTCATGGTCCTTGAACGGACGTGGGCGCTCCACGAACCCCCGGATGGGGATGTTGACGAGGAGGGCGATGCCCATGGCGAGCGGTGCCCAGACGAGTGCGGCGACCGCCGTCACCGAGTCCTCGGCCGTGCCGTTCCGGCGAACGCTCCACCAGCACCACAGGCCGACCAGGACCATGCCGAGCATGATCCCGTACTCTCCGACGAACTCGACGACGCTGTCGAGCCAGGCGGGAGAGGACTTGGCCAGCCCGTTGATGTCGTAGAGCAGGCTGACATCGGGGTTCGACCCATCGAGTGCGAGTCCAGCCATCTGCTGCGGCCCCTTGCCTTGTCTGCTGCCGCGACGCGCGTCCATGCGCGCCGCCCGTGGTCGAACCCCCCGTGTTCGGTGCGATCCGGTACCGCGTACCTGTCGACGCGTCCTGCGACACGACGGTGGTCGGGCGACCGCGCGTGGTCAGTGCGCGGGCCGTCCCATTCCAGGGAACGGCCTTCCGGTAGCGACGGTTCCGCCCTCCACCGAATGATCACCATGACGTTATCGAAGAGTGACTCATCGTCGCAGCCCAGGGCCCAGGCTTTACAGAGAGTTCCTGCTCCCGCCATCACCGCGGTCGCCTTCCGCCGCGCCCGCCCCTGCCGCGACTCCTCCGGCGCTCAAGCCTGCGGGAGGGCGGTGGGGAGCGCCGCCGCACCGTCCTTGGTGACCCGCGTCGCACCGAAGTAGTCGGGGCTGTCGATCTTGTCGAAGCGGATCACCGCTCCGGTGTACGGCGCGTTGATCATGTACCCGCCACCGACATAGATCCCCACATGGTGGATGGCCCGCGAGTTGTTCAGATCGTCGGAGAAGAACACCAGGTCACCGGGGAGCAGCTCGTCCCGGGACGGATGCGCCCCGGCGTTGTACTGGTCGTTGGCGACCCGGGGCAGCTCGATGTCCACACTCCGGTACGCGGCCTGCGTCAGCCCGGAGCAGTCGAACCGGCCGTTCTGCTCGGCCGTACCGTTGCCGCCCCAGAGATACGGAGTACCCAGCTTCTGCTGCGCGTAGTAGATCGCCCCGGCCGCCTGCTGAGAGGGCGCCACCCGGCCGACCGGCTTGGCGAAGCTCTTCTCCAGGGAACGGATGATCTTGACGTAGTTCTGCGTCTCGGCGATCGCCGGCACCCCACCGGCCCGGATGACCCGGTAGGCACCGGCGTTGTAGGAGGCGAGCATGTTGTCGGTCGGATCGCCCGGCACGTCCTTCACGTACCCGGCGAGCTCACAGTCGTACGAAGCGGCCGAGGGGATGGCGTCGGCCGGGTCCCACACGTCCCGGTCGCCGTCGCCGTCGCCGTCGACACCGTGCGTGGCCCAGGTGCCCGGGATGAACTGCGCGATGCCCTGGGCCGCCGCCGCGCTCTGCGCCCGCGGATTCCAGCCGCTCTCCTGGTAGAGCTGCGCGGCGAGCAGCGCCGGGTTGATCGCGGCGCAGAGCGTGCCCCACTTCTCCACGAGCGGCTGATAGCGCGCCGGAACCGCCCCCTTGGCGAGCCCGACGGACCCGCTCGCCCCGGCGATGCCCGCGGCGGCGGAGTACGTCCCGACGACGAGCAACCCCACGAAGCAGAGACACAGCCCGATCCCACCGCCGACGAACACCCAGTATTTCCGCACCCCTCAACCATCCCCTACCGAGCCACGGTTCAAGGGTCGTTTCGAGGGTGTGTACGAATCGTTCGAAGCACGAACGTCACTGACGCTCCCTCAGGATGCCCCCGCCGACCAGTAAGAGGACTTTACGTCGGGGCGTGGCAGGGGGTAGACCCCCTCGTACGCGGGGCCGTTCGGCTTCGACGCGGAGTCGGCCACCCTCGACTTCCGCACGCAGGGGCTGTCCACCTCGAAGAACACCTGGCCTCCGCCCCGGACACTCACGCTGATGCCGAACCCCTCCGCCTGCGCGTACACCGCGGGGAACTCCTCGTCCTTGTTGACGGCCTTGATCCGGTACTCGCGCTCGCGCCAGAACTCCGTCACCCGGTCCAGGAACTCCTGGCGCCGCTCGGGTGCGACGACCGTCATCACCGTGCGCCTGCGCGTCACGTCGCAACTGCCCGTCGTGGTGGGACCGTGGGCCCACTGGACCGCGGGCACGATCGCCTTCAGGGTCAGGTCGAGCATCGAGTCCGCCCGCTCGGCGGCACCCTGCATGTCCATCGCGCCCATGGGGCTCCCCGTACTCCCGCTCGTGCCCGTACTCCCGCTCGTGCCGGCGGTCTCGCTTCCGCCGGTGCCGGTGGCCGGGCCGGTGGCCGGGCCGTCCGATCCCACCTGCTGCCCGCCGCAGCCGGCCAGTACGAGACCGAGCGTCAGAGTGGCGACCGCCGTCCGGAGCCTTCGCCTCATCGCTGTTCCTCAATCTTCAGATTGCTGGAGTGTCCCGACACGATCAAGGCGATGGCGTCGGCCGACATGGCGTCCCGCACCGGGTCGAAATACTGCGAGTGCGCCTCGGCGCTGATGCCGTGCCCGCTGATCACCGGCGGTCCGGGGTCGACCGGGAAGCGGACGGCTCCGAACGCCTTGCTCGCCGGATCCTTCCCGAACCAGAGGTCGTCGTCACCCGGGTCCGCGAGATCTCCCGCGAAGTACGCACCGGCCGGACCGAGGGCCAGCAGCCCGAGCGAGCCCACGACGGCCTGCGTCTTCGACGGCAGCTTTGTCACCGGGTCGTTCGCGGCGGCCCCGACGAAGACGTGCCGGGCGCCGACCCCGAGGTCCACCGCCTGGTCCACACCCACCCCCGGGCTGCCGACCAGGATGATGTCGTCCACCCCCGGAATCCCACCCTCCCGCTGCGTCGCCGCCCCCACCGTGCGGGAACCGTAGGAGTGCCCGATCGCGGTGAAGTGCGGGTCCTTGGTGGTGTTGGTCGCCGTCAGACCGTCCCAGAAGTCGCCGTAGGCCACCCCGCCCTTCTCCGCCCGGCCGGTGCCCATGATGGCGAAGTAGCCGGCCACCCCGTCGCCGTCCGGCAACTGCGGAGCGTCGTACCCGAGCCAGACGATCGAGGCGCTGGACCGCTCGTACCCCTGCGCGCCGATCGCGGTGTCCCGCGCCCGCTTCAGGTCGTTCTCCGCGAACTCCTTGTCCAGCGAGGTGTTCAGACCCGGCACGTACGCCGACACGTGCTGCGACAGGTCGGGGTTCCCGTACGACACGATCGCCCGGCCGTTGCCCTCGGACCCGATCCCCAGCAGGAACATCGGCGGCTGCGAGCCCTCCTTCAGCTGCCGGTCGATCTCCCTCATCCCTTCGAGGATCTTCTTCGACTTCTTGTCGTCCTTGCCCGCCAGCTCGGTGATCAAGCTCTGGAGGTTCTTCCTGTTGGCCTGGTCCCGCACGGCAGCCGGTATCCCGTCCAGATTCCCGATCCGCTCCGGAAACAGCTCCAGGTACCGCCCGCGCTCGGCCTGGCTCAGCCCGTCCCACCACGCCTTGCGCCCCTTCGCCGAGGCACTCACCGGTATCCGGTCGCTCAGGTACTGCCGCTCGTCCTCGCGGACGGCCGCCACGACCCGTGCCCCGGAGCCGGGTAACCCCATGCTCCCCACGCCCACGCCCCCGGACGCGTCGGTCCACGCCCCCACCGCCGCCGCGTAGTCCCCCGCGGCCCACTTGGCCCTGGCGCCGTCCTCGGTCCCACGCCCCGACGCACCTGCTGCCCCGGACCACCGGTCGACGAGACCGGCGACACTCTCCAGCGGGTTCAGCACGGTCCGGGCCGCGCCCCGGAGGTCGCCTCCGAGCCCGTCCACCACCAAGCCGTCGAAGAACCCCGCGTCGGAGCCGCCATTGCCGGAAGCGGTACCGGAGGAGCTGCCCGGGCGGGCGCCGGGGCGGGCCGCCTGGGCACGCTGGGGGGCGGTGCTGCCGGCGGAGTCCGCGGCGCCGGTGGAACCTGCGGCGCCGGTGGAACCTGCGGCGCCGGTGGAATCTGCGGTGTTTCCCGCCGTGCCCGCGATACCGGCGCTACCTGCGGCAGTACCTGCGCTGGTGGTGCTCCCGGAGCCGTCCGAGTCGCCGCCGGACACGGCTCCGGTGCTGCCGCCGTCAGCGCCGCCCTCGGTGGAGCCTCGCGCACCCCCGGCTGCGCCGCCGACGGAGCCTTCCTGGCCGTTACGGCTCTCCCCTCCGGCAACCACATCGCCGCCCGACGAAGAGCACGCACCTCCGGTCAACTGGCAGATGGCGTTGCGTATCTCCCCGGTGAGCTGGGTCCCGACGGCCGTCGCCATGATCGCCCCGACCAGCGCAGCGACGATCAGGACAAGGCCGAGGTACTCCATCGCGCTCTGCCCGCCGTCCCGGCGAGCCACGTACCGCCGAACCGCGCCGAACCCCGGCTCCACACACCGTTCCGCCCGAGGCACGCGGAACCATCCCCGCGCCGCGGGCCGTAACAGCAGCACCACCACACCCACCGGCATCACCAGTTGGGGAAGCCCGGACATCCCGGCACCCTCGGTGTCCCACGTCGCCAACGACCCGAGTACCAGCCAGACATGCGCGACCAACAACCCGAACCACACTCCGCGCCCACGGATACGCGCGTAGAACGACAGCACGAAGCCAACTGTCCCCGGCAGAGCCGCGTACAGCAGCATCCCCAACAGCTGTCCGTCCACCGCATCGACCGAAGACGCCAACGCGAGAACGTTGGTCACACCCACGACCGTGCTCACGAACACCAAGCGCACGAGAACAAGGGCTGCCTGTAACGCCCTTGGCACGCTCCGCCCGCCCACTGCTGTCGGGCTGAGGCTCGTTGCATCACCCCCGGACACCGCAAGCTCTCGTATGCCAGACACGTGGGGACCCCCGGCTCGTCAGTGGGCGCGGTGGCCAGCCTGCCACCGCACGTAGGGGACCACACCCACCCCACCACCGGCATGGGCCCCAGGACCCAAACCAGGACTCAAACAGGCTTGCCAGCACCGCAGTTGGAACACCCAGGGCTCGTACGGCAGACCCCGCGCAATCACACCCTCACGAGGCCGACGCCCCCGGGGGGAGCGTGGCACCCGCGACGCCCGTGGCCGACCAGAATTCGGAGTGGATGTTGGGGCGCGGAATGTTCTCCATGCCCTCGTAGCTGGGGGTGTTGGGCTGGCTCGTGGGGTCGACAACCTCGGATTCCTGAACGCAAGGAGTGTCCGCCTCAAAAAAGACCTGCCCCTCCCCGCCAACGATCAGCGCAACTTTAAAGCCATCACCCGTCTGTGCGTAGATGGCTGGAACTTCCGCATCATTTCGGGTCGAGATAATCCTGTATCCACTCTGACGCCAGTATCGATCTACTACACCGAGAAAATTTCCTCGCCGTTCAGCGGAGATCACAGTCATGATCGTTCGCCTTCTGGTCACGTCGCAGCTACCAGCACTAGAAGGGCCATGCGTCCAATGCACCTCTGGATCGACAGCCTGGAGGGTGGAATCCAGAATCTCATCGGCACGGTCTGCCGCTTCCTGCATATTCATGCCATTCCCAACTCCATCACCCATCGACCTCGGATAATCTGCGCAACCGCTCAGCAAGAACAGGGCAGCCAAGGTCCAGCAAAACCCAAGAGACGCACGCTTCATCTGCACTCCTGCCCTCGAACCTTTTCGGGCCGCCCAGCAACGATGAGCGCAATATTACCTGCCGACACCGCGTCCCGCTCAGGGCTGAAATAGTTTGAATGCGCGACAGCGAATCCATGTGAACTGATTACCGAAGGCCCCTCTTCCACTTGAAATCTTCGCGCACCAAACTCTGCACTTGCTGGATCCCTACCGAACCACAAATCATCCTCCAATAGACTGAAACCACCCACCCCCGTAAGCACCCGCTCTTTGGATGGAATCTTTGTTACTGGATCATTTTCTGCTGCACCAACAAAGACATGCCCTTCTCCGACGCCCAAGTCCTGAGCACGCTCCACACCCACCCCAGGACTCCCAACGAAGACAATGTCATCCACTCCAGGGATACCATCCCCTTCCTTCGCCGCTGCCCCAACCGTGCGCGAACCGTACGAATGCCCGATCGCAGTGAGGTGAGGATCATCATTTCTATTGGTAACAGAAATTCCATCCATGAACGAGGTGAACGCTTCTCCTCCTCTCTCAGCCCGACCGGAACCCATAACAGCCAAACTCGACCAACCATCCAAGCTCTGAGGGGTGTCGTAACCTAACCACGCAATCGCAGCACTGGATGGATTGTGATATTGCGCCCCAATGGCTGTATCACGCGCGCGCCTCAGATCATCTCTTGCAAACCTCTCATCGAGTCCGGTATTCAGCCCCGGCACGTAAGCCGCGACATTCTTCGAAGCATCCGGGTTTCCGTAGGCCACAATCGCGCGCCCGTTCCCCTCGTCTCCGATCCCGAGGAGGTACATCGGCGGGTCTCCAGGCTTGAGCGGTGCCTGAAGCTGCTGATCGATCAGCCGTAGCGCTTCGAGCTTCTCCGCCGCCTCGCCACCGTCCACTCCCGCCAACTTGCCGATCAGCAACTGGAGGCTGTCCCGGTTGGCCGCGTCGCGTACCAGAGCAGGGATACCGTCGAGGTTCCCGATGATGTCCGGATAGGTCGCGAGGTATTCGTCGCGCAGTTCCGGCGGAAGGCCGGCCCACCACTTCTTACGCTCAGCGGCCGATGCCTGGTACGGAATGTGGTCGTTCAGATAGGCCCGTGCCGCTTCGCGCACGGTTGCCATGTCGGCCGCCGCATCGGTCCACGTGGAATCCGGGACATCAAGGCTGTCCTCGGTCTTCAACTCGCGGAGAATGCTCGCGTACCTCACGTCCGCGTCAGCGGCCAAGGCCACCGCCCTGGCGATCCGGTCCGCGATGTCCTGGGCGGCGGCCGCGTGAGGATTGGGAGCGGTCAGGGTGCCCGAGGGTGCCACAAGGTCGGGAAATCCGCCGTCGGCAACGGTCTTCCCACCCGGCAGAGGCTTGTCGGCGATCAATCCCTCCCTCGCGGGGTACGACACGGACCCATTCGCGTGCACGGTGAACTTCAGGCTCTCCGCCTCCCCCAACGCCTCTCGAACCGACTTCTGGTGCGTGCGTACCTCGTGGGCGAGGCTGTTGAGTGCCGTACGCACGAGTCCGGTTTCCGTGTAGGCGTACTGGAGGTTCCGGGCCAGTCGTCGCAGACGGGCGAGGGCGGCTCCCACCGCCTCGCCTTCCTCAGTCTCGCGGAGGCCGGTGAGAATCTGCTGGTCGATCCGGTCGCGCGCGGCGTCGGCCCGGTGGCTGAGCCGACCCCAGCCATCTGCGGCGCAGTCCAACTCCCCACACGGCACCGCCAGCAGAGCGGACCAGGTCAGTACGCCCTTCACTCGTCGCTCCCGCCGAGCAGATACAAGGAGGACGGCGGCCGGGTCAGAGACAGCGGCGGCAGAGTCGACTGCACCGGAAGATCCACCAACGGGCCGAAACTCTCACGTACCGCTTCGTCCGTCGTCCGTTGTTCCCTGGCGACCGTCCGCAGTTTGCCTGCGAGGCTTCCGCACTCACCTTGCGCCGTCGAGATACGACGCACCCACGACTCACGGACCGCCGCGAGCTCGCCCAGAACCGCGAAGCCCTCGGTGCTCTCGCCCGTCAACAGGCCCTCGTGCGCCTTTTCCAGTTCGGACCTCGCCGTCCCCAGGTTCGTGTGCAACGCCTCGGCGCCCCCCGCGGCCTTGATCCACGGCTCGTCGTGGTGCCGCAGCCGGTCGTGGTCGAAGGCCGGATCCGACGCCGTCCCCCTCCCCGCGCCATCGCTCGGCCCTTGCCCCGGCCGCTCCTCCGGCCCACCGACATCACGGCCGTGGATCAACTGCCTCTCCGTCGGGTCTACCGACGTCTGCCACGCTTGCGGCTGTCCGACGGACATACCACCACCCCGTTCCTTGATCCTCGATCCTCGATCGTGGAGCGGCAGAACTGTGCCTGATCCGGGAGGGGCGACGCGCCGCCCTTCCACGGCTCCGCATGGCACGGGCCCGGTATTTCCGGGGCGTTCAGGGATGCGCCGGGCTACGGTTTCACCCGAATGATGGGCAGCCCGTCAGCCCGCACCGCCCGAGCGGCGACAGCCGGAGGTGTTCACTCCGGCTTCTCCCCGCACACCACCCACAGCAGCTTGCCGCCCTCACCGGTCGGGCCGGCGGGCAGGACACGACCACCCCAGCTTTCCGCGCACATCTGTACGAGAGTCAGTCCCCGTCCTCGTTCCGTCAGCGTCGTCTGCTGGGCCGGTACGCACACCCCGCCGCTCCCGCCGTCCCCGGCTCCCCGGAAGGGGGGCGGGATCTCCGGATTGCTGTCCCAGACACTGAGCCGGATACGTCGATGCCCCGCGCCACACATCCGGAGCGAGTACGCCCCCCAGGAGTGCTGGTACGCGTTGGTGGTCAGCTCACTGACCATCAGCTCTGCGGTGTCGCGGAGTGCGGTCATGCCATGTGCGCGCAGCACGACCCGCAGGACCGAGCGGGCCACGCCTGGCGAGCGCGGATCGTGCGGCAGTTGAAGGGTGTACGCCCAAGGCGGCGATACGGTGGGTGCATGCATGGAAGTCCCCGTTCGGATGGTGTGGTTGGCGGGCCACGCCCGGCAGCCGGCGTTCGAACCAGTCGGCGGGCTCGTTGCGAGCACCTGGCCCACGATCACGGTAGAGGTGCCATGTAATACATTCCCCGCAGTTGGGGTAATGCATGTCGCAAGACACCCGAACGAGTGACTGGGCGAAGGGAGGCCGATGGCGACCAACTCGACCCCGACGGCACGTCGGCGACGGCTCGGCGCGGAACTGCGCAAGCTGCGCGAACGCGCCGGGATCACCGCCACGGAGGCCGCGGTCCTGCTCGGCGGCAACCAGGCGCGCATCAGCAACATCGAGGCCGGACGGTACGGAGTGAGCGCCGACCGGGTCCGCGCCCTCTCCCGCCACTACGCATGCACCGACCGCGGACTCGTGGAGGCGCTGGCCGCGATGACCGGCGAGCGCCGCGGCGGCTGGTGGGAGGAGTACCGGGGCGACCTCCCGGGCAATCTGTTGGACCTGGCCGAGCTCGAACACCACGGCACCGCGCTCCGCACAGCCACCATCTGCACCGTCCCGGACCTCCTCCAGACCGTGGACCACGCCCGCGAGGTCCACACCCGGGGAGTGCCCGAACTGACGCCGCCCGAGGCCGAGCGGCGGCTCTCCTTCCGTATCAGACGGCAGGACCTCGTCTTCCGCGCGGAGGCGGTCCCGTACCGGGCGATCGTCCACGAAGCCGCCCTGCGCATGGGGCTGGGCGGTCCCCGGGTCGCCGGCGCCCAGCTGCGCCATCTCCTGGCGATGAGCGAGCGGGAGACCGTCTCCCTCCGCGTCATCCCCTTCGCGGCCGGCGGACACCCGGGAGCCGGGCAGCCGATCACATACGTACAGGGTTCGGTCGCGCAGCTGGACACCGTGCACCTGGAACAGGCGCACGGCTTGGCCCAGCTGGACGCCGAGCCTCTGCTCCGGACGTACCGTCAGTTGTTGGACAGGCTCGAATCGCTCGCCCTTGACGTGCGGGCGACACGCGACCTCCTGCACACCGTCGCGACGACGGGCGTGTAGGCGCAAGCAGCTTGACGGAACGTCGGGTGTACGCCGAGCGGCGCACACCCAGCTCTCGAACGGCGCATACGAACACGGGCGCCCCGACGAACGCTCCGATCGCGACGGAAACCATGACCTTCGCCATTGCTCCTCGTCACGGAGCGTGATACACAGAGTAACCAGCCAGTGGTCCAGCCGCCCCGGCCACACCGCAGCTCGGGGCGGCCACCCCGGTCATTTGTGCGAGATCCGGGTAAAGAGACCCGGGAAGGCGTCGTGCTGGCGGGGTTTCATCAGCGAAGATAAGAAGACACGACCCGCACCGGACGGCGCGGGCGGCGAACTACACAGCAGGGGCGGTGACTTACATGATCCTGGCAGCTGAGAAGGGCGACATCACCACCATCATCGGCGG
This sequence comes from Streptomyces sp. NPDC060198, assembly GCF_042728415.1. Taxonomy (NCBI): domain Bacteria; kingdom Bacillati; phylum Actinomycetota; class Actinomycetes; order Kitasatosporales; family Streptomycetaceae; genus Streptomyces; species Streptomyces sp. NPDC060198. The sequence goes on from NZ_JBHWZJ010000072.1 coordinate 16,727, forward strand.
AATCGCTCCGAACTGGGGCCCGTTCGGGACGCTGGGCAACGAGGCACGCATCATGGTCGAGGTGGTGATGGCGGTAGCCATCCTGCTCTGTCTCGGTATCGCGATCTGGGGTGCGGCCAAGCAGCGCATCGGCGCGACAGCCCTGCGCGACACCTTCAGCGCCGAACAGGGCAAGGGCCTGATCGTCGCCGGGCTGACCGGCGTCTTCATCATCGGATCCCTCGGCACCCTGTTCACCATCGTGTACGGCATGGCTGTCTGACGCGCCAACAGCGAATTGTCCTGCTGCCGCATCCCGTCTCCCCATCATCCGCCCGTCGCGTCACCGGCTGAGGTCGAGTCATCCCATGTCGAGTCACCACACCGCACCCGCGCGGCGCCCAGCAGAGCTACCGTCGTACGACGGAGGACCGCACACGGCTGAGGGGACGTACGCGGCATGAGCTACGACGATGAGCAGGGCTACGGAAGCCGGGATTCCGGCAGCCGGGGCGACGACGCGTACAGCACGCTGGGCGGAACCCGCCAAACGCGCACCCGCCTCCCCGAGGGCAACCCCGGTGCGCCCCACGGCCGCCGGCCTGCCCGCAACACCCGCTCGCTGGTCATGGCCGTCGGCGTAGTCGTGCTGCTCGTCGCCGCCATCGCGTTCGCGAACCTCGGTGGCAGCGACAAGGGTGACAACGTGGACCCGGCCCTCCCCGGCAGCAGCCGAGCGGACACCGCCGAAGGCACCGCCCCGACCGCCCCCACCGGCACCGACCCCGTCACGGGCAAAAACGGCAGCATCGCTTCGGGGTTCGCCCACGACGAGCAGGGGGCCCAGAGCGCGGCGGCGAACTATGCGGTGGCATTGGGGTCTGCTGAAATGTTCGACAAGGCCAAGCGCGATGTCATCCTCGACGCGGTCATCGCCCCATCCCAAATCGATCGGTTCCGCTCAACCTTGGACGAGGCGTATTCGGCGCCCTTCTTCAAGAATGTTGGCCTCAACGAGGACGGAACCACACCGTCAGGGTTCACCTTCATCTCCCGCACCACTCCCATCGGCACCAAAATCACCAACTCCTCGGCCGAGGTGACAATCGTGGATGTCTGGTGCACTGGACTCATCGGTTTGGCTGGTGAAGGGTCCACCAAGCCAGTGGTCGACGGCTGGTTCACCATCACCATGGAACTGAGCTGGGTCGATGGCGAATGGAAAGCTGTATCCCATTCGCAGAAGGACGGTCCGGCACCCGTCAGCGGAGACACGCGAGCATCCAGCGCTGACGAGATCGCCGGGGCTGTCAGCGGATTTGGAGGGTTCACGTATGCCCGCTAGCCCCTCCCGAACCAGAACCCTGGCGTCGCTGGTCCTTGCCTCCCAGGTGCTGCTGATGACCTTCGCTACCCGGGTCGCCGCCGCACCCACGCCTACTCCCAGTCCTTCTCCATCCGGCAGCAACGACCCCTGTTCCCTCATTCATGGCCCCGCCAAGGACTACTGCGAAGGCGACGCAGGCACCCGCACCACACCCCCCCAAACCACCGACGACCCCCTGGACCCGCTCACCTCCCTGGCCCACGGCTGCGCCGATGCCGCGTCGTACCTCATCGGCCAGCTCAGCAAGGCCGTCGAGGGCACCGCCAGCGTCGACTTCACCAACGAGTCCTTCCGCAAGCAGTACGCGATCGTCTTCGCCGCCTCCACGATCCTGACCCTGGTCCTCTGGCTGTTCGCCGTGGCGAAGAGGGCGATCCGGGGAGTCCCGTTCACCACCGCGATCTCCGAGGCCGTCGGGTACCTCTGGCTCACGGTGCTGGCCTCCGCGTTCACACCGCTCATCCTGTACGTCGTCGTCTCCGCCACCGACGGGGTCACCGAGGTCGTCTCGTCCGCCACCGGCGGCCAGTCCGACGTCTTCTTCGGCTCGTTCGCCGAGGCGCTCGAAAAGGGCGACGGCATGGGCGGCGGGCCGATCATGCTGATCGTCGTATCGCTGGTGTCCCTTCTCGCCGCGGGCATTCTCTGGCTGGAACTGGTCATCCGGGCGGCGCTGCTCTACGTCGGCGCCCTGTTGGGCGTGGTGGTGTACGCGGGGCTCGTCGACAAGAACATGTGGGGCCACGTACGCCGCTGGGCGGGCATCATGATCGCGGTGATCATGGTCAAGCCGGTGATCGTGATCGTCCTCGGCCTGGCGGGAGCGCTCTCCTCGGACGACGGCCCGGACGCGCTCTCCGCCGTCGTGTCGGGGCTGTCGATCATCCTGCTCGCCATCTTCGCGTCGGCGATGATCTACCGCTTCGTCCCCGGGTTCGGCGACGAGATCCAGGGCGCGCGTACCAACCGCAAGCAGGCCACCGACGGCTCCCAGGCCGCCGCCATGGTCAGTTCGCCCGCCGCCCTCGTCTCCCAGGGCATCAAGACGCACAGCGGGCGCAACGACCAGAACAGCGGAGGCGGCGGAGGCGGCGGGCGCCCGGCCAACCCTCTCGGCGGCGGTGTCGCGGCGCACGGCTCCCGGGGCGGCGGAGGAGCCGCACCCGCCCCCCGGAGCGGTTCCGGTCCCACCTCCGGGACCCCCCACAGCAGCCGCCCCCCGCGGGGCGGTTCCGGCAGCACAGGTAATCCGAGCACAGGAGGTGGAGGGCGGTGACGATCCAGTCCCACCCGATCACGCCCCGCCGCACGTATCTCATCGGCCGTGCCCGGCCGAACGCGATCGTCGGCAAGAACCGCGAGACCGGCGAGATCGCCCTCATCATCGTCGGCGCGTTCCTCGGAATGATGAGCGGACTCGTCGTACCGGTCCTCTCCCTGCGCATCGCGCTGCTCACCGGGTTCCCGATGCTGGCCCTGGCCGTCGTGTACGTCCCGTACAAGCACCGGACCTTCTACAAGTGGTTCGAGATCAACCGCAGCTACAAGCGCTCCCTGCGCCGCGGCACCGCCTACCGCTCCTCCGCGATGGAGGCCGGGGTGCGGGGTGACGGCCGCGAGGTCGAGGTCGGGCCGCCGCCCGGGATCGGGCGGATCAGCTGGCTCTCCGCCCCGTTCGGGCCGGACGAGATGGCGGTGCTGCTGCACGCCGACCGCCGCACGGTGACCGCCGCGATCGAGATCGAGGGCCCCGGTGTCGGGCTGCGCGACAGCGAGGACCAGGAGGCGCTGGTCGACCGGTTCGGCACCCTGCTCAAGCACGTGGCCAACGGCGACGGCTTCGTCACCCGCATCCAGATGCTGGCCCGCACCCTCCCCGCCGACCCCGACGCGCACGCGAAGGACGTCGCCCAGCGGGGCGACAACCACGCGCCGCGCTGGCTCCAGGACTCGTACGACCAGCTGCAGTCCATGGTCTCGACCTCCAGTGAGCAGCACCGCGCATACCTCGTCGCCTGCATGCACCACAGCCGCGAGCTCAGTGCCGAGGCAGCAGCGATGGCCCGCGCGGCGCGCCCGCAGGGTGGCCGCAAGCTGGACCGCGACGCCGGTCTCGCCGTCGTGATGGCCCGCGAGCTCACCGACATCTGCGCCCGCCTCGCCGAGGCCGATATCCGGGTGCGTCAGCCGCTCGGACAGAGCCGGCTCGCCTCGCTGGTGCACTCGATGTACGACCCCGACCACCCGATCGACCACATCCAGGCGATGACCAAGCGGAATGCCTGGCCGGCGGAGCTGGACGCGATGGAGCCGACGTTCCTCCAGGCCAAGACCCGGGAGTCGACCACCCGCGCCCCCTGGTGCCACGCCACGGCCTGGGTGAAGGAGTGGCCGATGACGCCGGTGGGCGTCAACTTCCTGGCCCCGCTGCTCGTCCACACCCCCGACGTCATCCGTACGGTCGCCGTCACTATGGATCTCGAACCCACCGAGGTCGCCATCGAGCGGATGCTGACCGAGAAGACCAACGACGACGCCGAGGCCAGCCGCCAGGCCAAGATGAACCGAACCGTCGACCCTCGCGACATCGCCGCCCACGGCCGTCTCGACCAGCGCGGCGAGGACCTCGCGAGCGGTGCGGCGGGGGTGAACCTGGTGGGGTACATCACCGTCTCCTCGCGTTCCCCCGAGGCGCTCGCCCGCGACAAGCGGACGATCCGGGCGTCGGCCGGAAAGTCGTACCTGAAGCTGGAGTGGTGCGACCGCGAGCACCACCGCGCCTTCGTGAACACCCTGCCGTTCGCGACCGGCATCCGCCGCTGACGCGGCCCCCGCCCTTGCCCGGCCACCCCCGGGCAGCAACCCGCATCACCCATCACGCACCACAAGCGTCACCCCCCACCTCCGGGCGACCGGAAGCAGTCGAGAGAGAGGGCAGCCACTCGTGCGAGACCCACTGTCCGCATTGTCGGAAGCCTTCACCGCGTTCCTCTTCGGCAAGGTGGAGACGACCCGCCTGCCCGTGCGTACCTCCACGGGCCAGGCGCAAGCCGTCTATCTGCCCACCGCCGCGCCCGGTCTCGGCGACTCAGGGGTGATCATCGGTCGCGAGGTGTACTCCGGCAAGGGCTACATCTACGACCCGTTCCAGCTGTACGGGCAGCAGCTGCCCGCACCGCACTGGCTGGTGCTCGGCGAGTCCGGCAACGGCAAGTCCGCGCTGGAGAAGACGTACGTGCTCCGCCAGCTCCGCTTCCGCGACCGGCAGGTCGTGGTGCTCGACGCCCAGGGCGAGGACGGGCACGGCGAGTGGAACCTGATCGCCGAGGAGCTGGGGATCACCCCGATCCGGCTCGACCCCACCGCCGCCCTGAACGGCGGCATCCGGCTCAACCCGCTCGATCCCGCGATCACGACGACCGGTCAGCTCGCCCTGCTCCGCACGATCATCGAAGTGGCCATGGGCCACGGCCTCGACGAGCGTTCCGGCTTCGCGCTGAAGGTCGCCCACGCGTACGTCAATCTGACGATCACTCAACGCCAGCCCGTCCTGACGGACATCGTCGAGCAGCTGCGTCACCCGGAGCCCGAGTCCGCCGAGGCGATGAACGTCGACATAGACGACGTACGGGCTTGGGGCCTCGACGTCGCCCTGGTGCTGGACCGCCTGGTCGACGGTGACCTGCGCGGCATGTTCGACGGCCCGACGACCGACGGCATCGACCTTGACTCCCCGCTGATCGTCTTCGACCTCTCGCACATCGACCGCAACTCGATCGCCATGCCGATCCTGATGGCGATCGTCGGCGTCTGGCTGGAGCACACCTGGATCAGGCCGGACCGGAAGAAACGCATCTTCCTGGTCGAGGAGGCCTGGCACATCATCAACTCTCCTTTCGTCGCCCAGCTCTTCCAGCGGCTGTTGAAGTTCGGCCGCCGACTCGGGCTCTCGTTCGTCGCCGTCGTGCACCACCTCAGCGACGTCGTGGACGGCGCCGCGGCACGCGAGGCGGCGGCGATCCTCAAGATGGCCTCCACCCGGACGATCTACGCCCAGAAGGCCGACGAGGCGCGGGCGACGGGCCGGGTCATCGGGCTGCCGCGCTGGGCCGTCGAGATCATCCCGACGCTGACCCCGGGCATCGCGGTGTGGGACGTCAACGGCAACGTCCAGGTCGTGAAACACCTGATCACCGAGGCAGAACGCCCACTCGTCTTCACCGACCGCGCGATGACGGAGTCCTCCACCAACGGCGCGGACGACCTGGACGACCTGCTTCCCGAGTACGCGCGCGAGGCGGAGCGAGAGACGGAACAGCGGGCAGCCCGCATCGAGCGCCGGCAGCGCCTCGACGAATCGTCCGAGTCCACGGTGGCCTGAGGTGACGCGCACCTCGACGGGTTCCGGCCCGCACCCTCCCGCCCGGCGCGAGGAGCGGGGCGGTGGCGTCCCGGACGGACTGCTGATCGGAGGACTCGCCCTACTCCTCGGGGTGACGGTCCTGATGTGGACGGCCACCGGACTCGCCGGTCTGTTCGCCCACGGGTCATGGCCCGACGGCGTGTCCCTGCCGCGGACGCCCTCGGCCCTGCGCGAACTCGCGGGCTCGCCCACGGACCTCGCGGGCGCCTGGCCGGCAACCCCACCCGGCGAGCTCTCCGGCTACGGCCTCTTCTGGGGTCTGCTCATCAGCGAGCTGCTGGTGCTGGTGGTCCTCGGTGTGTTCGGCCTCGGCGTCGTCACGCGAGGCCGCGAGGTACGCCGCCGCGCCCGCGAAGAACGCCGGGCACAGCAGGCACAGCAGGCACAGCAGGAAGACCGGGCACGGCAGGAAGACGGGGGCCGCGAGGAACGCCCGGCAGCCCCGCCCATCGCCGCGGCACCCCTCCGGAATCCGCTGCCACGACCCCCGGCCGCCGCCCCCGTACCGGCTCCGGGTCCTCTTCCGGTGGAGGTGGGGGAGGCCGAGCACCGCGTCCCCGCCGCCAGGACTCCTGGTACGCCCGTTCTCCTCTACGCGACCGCTTCGGAGCGACGGCCCACCGCGGTCCAGGCCGTGCTGGACGCCACCGGCCCGGTCCTGGTGGTCACCTCGGACCCCACGGTCTGGGCGGAGACGAAAGACGCCCGTGCCAAGCTCGGGCCCGTACTCGTCCACGACCCGGGCCATCTGTGCGACACCCCGGCCCGCCTCCACTGGTCGCCGACCGAGGGCTGCGAGCAGCCCGAGGTGGCGGCGGCCCGGGCCGCCGCGCTCCTGGCGCCGGTACGGCCGCAGGCCCGCATCGACGAGGCGACCGCCGACACCGCGCAGACCCTGCTGCAGTGCTGGCTGCACGCCGCAGCCGTCGACGGGCGCCCGTTCCGCCAGGTCCACCGCTGGGCGATGGGCGGCGGCGCCCAGGAGGCGGTGCGGCTCCTCCGCACCCACCCGAAGGCGGCCTCCGGGCTCGCCGGCCTGCTGGAGTCCGCCCTCACGGCCCACCCCGAACGCCGCCGTGCGGCCCAGGAACTGACGGCACGGGCGCTGAGCGCGCTGGCCACGGTCCACGTCCGCGAGGCCTGCACACCCCATCGATCCGATACCGCCGCACTGGATTCCTTCGCCCTCGAAGGGGGAACCCTGTATGTGGTCGGCGAGTCCGTCGAGGATCCTCGCCACCACCCGGGCGCGATGCCTCTGCTCACCGCGCTCGCCTCGCACGTGGTCGAGCACGGCCGCCGCATGGCCGCACGGTCAACCGACGGTCGGCTCGACCCACCAATCACCCTGGTCCTCGACGACATCGCCGCCGTCGCTCCGCTGCCCTGTCTGCCCGAGCTGCTGAGATCCGGCGAACGCCAGGGCCTCGTCACGCTGGCGATGCTCCGCTCCCCCGAACAGGCCCGTGCCCGGTGGCGTTCCCCGCTGACGCCGCCGGCCGTGTGACCCGCGGCCCCGGTGTTCCGGCTCAGCCACGCAGCCGTACGTACTCCACCTCGTGCCCACCCGAAGCGCCCGGGGCCGGCACAGTGGTGCCGGTGGGTACGAAGCCGTACCGCCGGTAGAACGCGGCTGCCCGCGGGTTGTTCTCATGGACGAAGAGCCGCAGGCGCACGAGGTACGGATCGTCGAGCCCGAAGGCCCACTCCTCGGCCGACCTGAAGAGCGCGTCCGTCAGCCCGGTCCCCCGGGCCTCCGGGCGGACGAAAACCCCGACCAAATGCCCTTGAACGGCCTCAGCCTTTCCTCCGAAGGCATCCTCCCGACCGGAGCGCTCGACGAGAACGGTGACCGACCCCATCCAGCGTCCGTCGGCCGCCTCGGCGACGAACTGGGCCACCTCGTTGCCCTCGGCCCCGCCGGCGGCCCGCTGCTGCCAGAACGAGTCGGGCTCCTCGGCTGCGCTCTCGTAGGTCTCCAGGAACGCCACCGGTGCCGCCGGGTCCTGGAGGGCCATCAGCCGCAGCTCCCTGACCGCCGGCCACTCCTCGCCCCGCACACGCCGCACCACATGATCGGTATTCATTCGGTCATGCTCCCTGCGTGCCTACAGAGCGGTCAATCGGTTTCCGGCGGGAGGATCGCGTCGATCCAGATCCCAGACTCCACGAAAAACACGGGGTAAAGGACAACCCTTAAACGCAGAAAACCCCCGTGCCCAAAGGCACGGGGGTCTCCCGGAAAAATTGTTCGGCGGCGTCCTACTCTCCCACAGGGTCCCCCCTGCAGTACC
>NZ_JBHWZJ010000073.1:0-24739 GCF_042728415.1 Streptomyces sp. NPDC060198
CCTCGGATTACCGGTTGCCCGTGACCGTCTCCCTGGCCGCGCGCAGTGATTCCTTGAGCGAGCCCATCGTGGCGAGCACGGCGGTGGGTTCGTAGCCGCAGTGCGCCATGCAGTTGGCGCAGCGCGGGTCCTTGCCGCGGCCGTACTTGTCCCAGTCGGTCTCCTCGATGAGCTGCCGGTACGTGGGGACGTATCCGTCGCTCATCAGATAGCAGGGGCGCTGCCAGCCGAAGAGCGAGTAGTTCGGGATGGCCCACGCGGTGCAGGGGAAGTCCGCCTTGCCTTCCAGGAAGTCGAGGAAGAGCGGCGAGTGGTTGAGCCGCCAGCGGGCCCGGTTGCCGCCCGCGAACGTCTTCTTGAAGAGCTCGCGGGTCTGTTCCACGCCGAGGAAGTGCTCCTGGTCGGGCGCCTTCTCGTAGGCGTACGCCGGGGAGATCATCATCTCGTCGACCTGAAGGTCGTCGTTGAGGTAGTTGAGGACCTCGATGATGGTCTGCGGGGTGTCGGTGTTGAAGAAGGTGGAGTTGGTGGTGACCCGGAAACCACGTCTCTTGGCTTCCTTGATCGCCGCGACCGCCTCGTCGAACACACCTTCCTTGGCCACGGATTCGTCGTGCCGCTCGCGCAGCCCGTCGATGTGGACCGCGAAGGCGAAATACCGGGAGGGGGTGAACTTCTCGATCTTCTTGCGCAGCAGCATGGCGTTGGTGCAGAGGAAAACGTACTTCTTCTTGGCCACCAACTGCCGGACGATCTCATCGATCTGAGGGTGCATCAACGGTTCTCCACCGGCGATGGAGACCATCGGGGCACCGGATTCGAGGACGGCTCCGACCGCCTGGGCGACCGGCATGCGCTGCTTGAGCACTCCGGCCGGGTGCTGGATCTTCCCGCAGCCTTCGCAGGCGAGATTGCAGGCGAACAGCGGCTCCAGCTCGACGATCAGCGGGAACTTCTCACGCTTGCGGATCTTCTGTTCGGCAAGGTACGTCGCCACCTTGATGGTTTGGCGGAGCGGCATGGCCATCTGGCTCACCTCCGGGGGAGCAACAAAGATCGGTGCCATTCATGGAAAGCAGGCAGGACGGCACGAAGAACGCGGAAAGCCGATATTCCACCGCGTACCGTGGCAACCCGGACGAGCTCATGCTCTGGAGCGTCCACGACCACCCGTACGGCCGCAACCGGGCGTGGTCCATGACGCAGAGCGGTACAGAGGGTCGCCGCGGACTCCATGTCCACGGCGATGGCCCCGGTCTCCGCGAGGGCCGCCCGCTCGGCGCCCCTCACGACGTGGTCGGAGCCGGTCAGGGGGCCGGTGTGCACGGTCCGGCCGGGAAACATTCGGGACACCGCGTCCACCAGCACGGATACGCCGTCGCAGGCGGTGTTCCCGTGCGCGGACCTGGTCTCCTCGGCGACGACCAGATCACCCGGGTGCATCCCGGGCGCGAGGCCGGCGCAGAAGCCCGAGGCGACGACGGCGGCGCCGCGCATCTCCTCCCGGACCAGGGCGCGCCCGAGCGCGGTCTCGGCCGCCTTCGGCCCCATCCCCGTCCGCAGCACGGTGACGGGGCCGCCGCCGCGCGGACCGCTCCGCAGGGCGAACTGCTCGATGCCGAGCGCGCAGGCGACGAGCAGCGAAGGCGGCGCGGTGCCGGGGGGCCGCGGCCCGCCCATCAGATCCCCGCCGGGCTCGCGACCCGGGCCGCGAGGGGGTCACCGTGCACGTAGCGCCCGAGCGCGGTGAGAGGGAAGACCTGACGGTAGAGGTGGTAGTTGATGGAGAAGTCCCAGGGAAAGCCGGTCCCGGTGAAGTACGGCTCGTCCCAGGACCCGTCCTCCTGCTGGGTCCGGGTCAAGAAGTTGATCCCCCGGACGGTGGCGGGGTTCTCGCGCTCTCCGGCGGCCAGCAGGGCGAGCAGGGCCCAGGCGGTCTGCGAAGCGGTCGACTCGCCCCGGCCGATCCACTTGCTGTCCTGGTAGGAGCGCAGGTCCTCGCCCCAGCCGCCGTCGTCGTTCTGGACGGAGTCGAGCCATGCCACGGCCCTGCGGACGGCGAGGTGGGAGCCGGGCAGCCCGGCGGCGATCAGCGCCGGCACCACCGACCCGGTGCCGTACACGTAGTTGACGCCCCAACGGCCGAACCAGGCCCCGCTCGCGTCCTGTTCGGCGAGCAGCCAGTCCACTCCGCGGCGGGCGCCCGGATCACCGGCACGCCCCTCGTAGGCCATCATCTCCACGACGTGGCCGGTGACGTCGGCGGAGGGCGGGTCGATCACCTCGCCGAAGTCGCAGAACGGCAGCCTGTTGGGGAACGGGCTGGTGTTGTCGGCGTCGAAGGCGCCCCAGGCTCCCCCGCGCGACTGCATGCCGACCGTCCAGCGCACCCCGCGCTCGATGGCGGCCTCGACCCTGGCGGGTTCGGGGTGGCGGACCCGGCGCAGCGCGAGGACGACCTCGGCGGTGTCGTCGATGTCCGGGTAGTTGTCGTTGTGGAACTCGAACGCCCAGCCTCCTGGCTGGAGTTGAGGCCTGCGTACGGTCCAGTCTCCCGGCCGTACGATCTCCTCGGCGAGCATCCAGTCGGCCGCCTTGACCAGCGCCGGGTGGTCCGGGGAGACCCCTGCGTCGGCGAGCGCGATGACGGCCAGGCAGGTGTCCCACACCGGCGACTGGCACGCCTCGATCATGCGCGCGCCGTCCGGGCGCCGTACGGCGAACCGGTCCAGCGACGCGAGCCCGGCACGCATCACCGGGTGGTCGAGGTCGTAGCCGAGCAGATGGAGGGCGATCACGGAGTAGACGGCGGGGGGCTGGATGCCGCCCCAGCAGCCGTCGCTCTCCTGGCGTTCGATGATCCACCGGGCGGCGGCGTTCATCGCGATCCGGCGCAGCCGGCGCGGTGCGACCCGGTGGTAGAGGTGCAGCGCCTTGTCCAGCCGCTGGAAGACGCCGTCCCAGCTCACCGGCGAGGCCTTGCGCACGGGCGGGTTGGGACGGGACGGGTCGGTGTGCAGTTCGTCGAGGGAGAACGGAGCCGGCCGTACGGGCCGCTTCGCCGAGACGATGGTCAGCGGAACAATGGTCTGGCGGGCCCAGCAGCCGAAGTCATAGATATTGAGAGGTGCCCAGGAAGGAAAGAACATCAGCTCGGGTGGCAGTTCCGGGAGGTCGTCCCACTTCCACCAGCCGAAGAGGGCGAGCCAGATCCGGGTGAACACGCGGGAGGCGGCGATGCCGCCCTGGTCCCGCACCCAGGCGGCGGCCCTGGCCATGTGCGGCTCGTCCGGCCGGTCGCCGGCCAGCCGGAGTGCCACGTACGCCTCGATGGTGGCGGAGAGGTCGCTCGGACCGCCGTAGAAGGTGGCCCAGGTACCGTCGCCGAGTTGCTCGCCGCGGACGAAGAGCGCGGCGGCCTTGAGAGTGTCGGGGTCCTGGATACCGAGGAACTGGCGCAGCAGCAGGTCTTCCGCGTCCATGGTGACGTTGGTGGCCAGGTCCCCCTTCCACCAGCCCTGCTCGTCCTGTCTGCCGAGGAGATGCTCGACGGAGCGTTCCGCGGCCCGCCGGGCGGCGGCCAGTACGTCGTCCGCCCTGATGGTTGTGTCGGTCGGATCGCCCGGGACCGTGCGAGGGTGCGCAGCCCCGGTGCTTCCGTCGGTCGTCGCTGTCATGGCTTCCCCTTCGTGCAGTTCGGTCCTCTGCTGTGCTGGGGTCTCCGTCGGCCGGTGCCCCGAGGGACACCGGCCGGCGACTGCGAGTCATATACGAATGGTGATCATCTCTTTCGGACGACGACGAAATCGGCGAGCGCGGTGAGCTGCGCCCGTACTTCACTCGGCATGTCGACACCGTTCAGCGCCTCGATGGCGACGGCGTGCTGACGGCGGGCTTCCTGGGCGGTCCACTCACGGCCGCCCGCCTCCTCGATGAGTGCCGCGCGGGCGGCGAACTCCTCTTCGGAGAAGCTGTCGAAGTCGCTGCTCTTGGCATCGGCGGACAGCAGTGCACCGAGCCGTTCGGAGGCCGGACCGCCCGCGGCGAGTGCGGCGACCACCGGCAGCGACTTCTTGCGCTGGCGCAGGTCGCTCCAGGTCTGCTTGCCGGTGGACTCCGGGTCGCCCCAGATGCCGAGCAGGTCGTCGACGGCCTGGAAGGCGAGGCCCAGGTGGTAGCCGTAGGACTCCAGGATGTCGGCGGTGCGGTCGTCGGCGCCGCCGAGCACCGCGCCGATGGAGACGGCGCAGGCGAGGAGGGCGCCGGTCTTGTTGCCCTCCATCTCCAGGCACTCCTCGACGGTGACCCGTTCGCGGTGCTCGTAGGAGATGTCCTGCGCCTGGCCGTCGATGAGCTTGCGCGTGGCGGTGGTCAGGCGGCGCGCCGCGCGCCCCGCCTCGACGGTGCCGAGCTCCAGGAGGAGCTCGTTGGCCAGCGCGAACAGCGCGTCGCCGACGAGGATCGCCTGGGCCGGACCGTGCACCTTCCAGACCGTGTCGCGGTGGCGGCGCTGCTCGTCGCCGTCCATCAGGTCGTCGTGCAGCAGCGAGAAGTTGTGCACGAGTTCGACCGCCACCGCGCCGGGAATGCCGGCTTCGGCGGGGGCGCCGGCCGCTTCGGCCGACAGCAGTGCGAGCGCGGGGCGCACGGCTTTGCCGCCGTCTCCCGCGGCGGGCTGCCCGTCGGCGTCGATCCAGCCGAAGTGGTAGGCGGCGACGGTGTCCATGGGCGGCGCGAGCCGGTCCACGGCAGCCCGCAGCACCGGCGCTGACAGGGCCCGTCCGCGCTCCAGAAGCGCGGTGACGTCCGTGGTGTCCGCCACGGTGTCGAAAGCCGGATTCGCCGGGGTCACTGACTCTCCTCTTGTTCCGGTGGTACTGCTCATGCCGCCTCCTGCAGCGGATGTCCATGGGGGCTCCTGAGCCCCTGGAGCGCTGTTGTGGCGGCGGTTGTTCCACTGCGGACGGCGCCCTCCATGGTGGCGGGCCACCCCGTCGCCGTCCACGCGCCCGCCAAGGCGAGTCCCGGCAGTCCCGTACGGGCTCCGGGGCGGAGCCGGCCGGTGCCGGGGGCCGGCGCGAAGGTCGCGGTGCGCTCGCGGGTGACGAAGAAGTCGCGGATGCCCGCTCCCCTCGCCGCCGGGAAGAGCCGCTCCAGTTCGGGCAGGTAGCGGGCGCGCAGTTCGGCGACGGGCAGGTCGATCTCGTCCCCGGCGGCCGACTGCGACAGCGCGACGTACTGGCCGCCGCCCCGGAGCCCGGAGGGTTCGGTGCGGTCGAAGACCCACTGGACCGGCGAACCGATCGCGGCGAAGAACGGCCGGCGCAGCACCTTGCGGTCGTAGACGACGTGGACGTTGAGAATGGGGGCGTCCTCGATGGCGAGCAGCCGGTCCTGGTCCTCGATGGCTCCGGCGGGCAGCAGGGCGTGGGTCTCCCGCTGCGGGAGGGCGAGAACGACGACGTCGGCCTCGATCCGCTCGCTCTCGGTCTCCACCGTCCAGGTGCCGTCCTCGGCCCGGGCGAGCGAGGTCGCCTTGGCGCGCAGTTCGGTGCGCACTCCGGCGGAGTCGAGGGCCTTGCGGGCGAGGGTGTCGTGGAGTTCGCCGAGCGGTACTGCCGCCCACCCGATGTCGGCGGCCGCGGGCTCGGAGAGCAGACCGGTCTTGAAGACCATCGCGGCGAGCGCCATCGAGGCGTTCTCGGCGGTCGCGTTCAGGGTGGCGACCCCGACGAGGTCCCAGAGGGCTTCGATCGCCCTCGGGGACTGGCCGTACCGGCGGAGCCAGTCGGCGAAGCTGACGGTGTCCAGCGCGGGGTCGGCCGGGTCGAGCCGGCCGAGCGCGAGTGCGGCCCGGCCCACGCCCGCCTTGTCGGCGAGCGAGAGGTGCGGGTAGGCGGCCAGCCCGCCGGCGAGGTGCAGCGGTACGGGCAGGTCGGTGCGCCGGAGCCGCCCGAGGCGGGGCCCGGCGGGCCGGCCCACGTCGAGCACGGGTACGTCGAGGCGGTCCTGGATCGGTGCCAGGTGGGCTGCTCCGATCCGGTCGAGGAACCAGCGGTATCCGGTGCAGCAGCGCAGGTAGACGTGCTGTCCGTTGTCGACCGTCAGGTCGCCGCGGCGGAAGGAGAAGGCGAGGCCGCCGAGCCGGGGACGGCCTTCGAGGAGGGTCACGTCGAGCCCCGCGTCGGCGAGGCGAAGGGCGGAGGTGATGCCGGCGAGGCCGCCGCCGACGACCACGGCGCGCGCGGGCAGCGGTGCGGTGCCGGTCATGCCTCGCCCTCCTGTCGGGTCGTCGACCACAGAATCGTCCCAGGGAAGGACGTCGTCGGCCAGTGGAAGGTTGCCCGGTACACGGGCCCGCTGGAGTGGGTCACGGGCGGCCCGTCCTCGTCAGACGCGAGACGTGCCGCGCGTCGAGTCCGGAGAGACCGCGGACCGCCACGTACGCCTTCTCGTGACCGGGCAGGGAGACCCTGCCGCGCAGGACGGCCCCGGGGTCGCGCTCGATGCGGTCCAGGAGGCGGCGGTAGATCCCGGCCATCGCGGCGACGCAGGCTCCGCTGCGACGGTCCAGCATCGGCAGCAGCCGGTACCCCTCGGCGAAGAGCGCGCGGGCCCTGCGGACCTCGAAGTGGATGAGGCCCGCGAAGTCGGAGCCGGCCGGCGCGGTGGCGCGGCGGAAGCCCTCGGAGCAGCCGAATTTGGCGAGATCGTCGGCGGGCAGGTAGGTGCGGCCGTTACCGGCGTCCTCGCGCACGTCGCGCAGGATGTTGGTGAGCTGGAGGGCGAGCCCGAGGGTGTCGGCGTACTCGGCGGCACGGTCGGCTCCGGGCGCGCCGGGCTCCGTGCCGAAGACACCGAGGCTGAGGCGGCCGATGGCTCCGGCGACGCAGCGGCAGTAGGTCCGCAGGTCGTCCCAGGTCTCGTACGTCGCTCCGCGCACGTCCATCAGTACGCCGTCGATCAGTTCGTCGAGCCCGCCCAGCGGCAGCGGGAAGCGCCGGGCGGCGTCGGCGAGCGCGACGGCGACCGGGTCGGTGTCGTCCTCCTCGACCTTGCCCTCGCGGACCCGGCCGAGCAGTTCGCGGGTGCTCTCCAGCCGCGTCTTCTTCGTCCCTGGGTCGAGTTCGCCGTCGCCGATGTCGTCGACCCGGCGGGAGAAGGCGTACAGCGCGGACATCGCCTGCCGCTTCTCGGACGGAAGCAGCCTGATGCCGTAGGCGAAGTTACGTGCTTGCTGACCCGTGACGGCCTCGCAGTAGCTGTATGCCGCCGCTACCGGTGCCGACATGGACGTCGTCTGTCCCTCCACTTTCGGAGTCATCCCTCTCTTCGCGCACTTCGCAAGACAACTGCCACTTCGCGCAGCAGGCTGGGCTTCGTGGGCTTGGGCGGGCCGGGCAGTACGTCGAAGCCGGCCGCCGTGATCGAGTCGAGGGCCGCCCGCCCTCCGGCGACGAATCCGGCGAGCAGCAGTCGGAGCCTGCCCTGGACGCTACCCACCAGCGGGGTGCCTTCATCCAGCAGTTCCCGGGCACGGGCCGCCTCGTAGGCGATCAGGGCGCGCACCGACGCGCCGGCGGTCGGCGCGGCCAGGTCGGCCTCGGTCACGCGGAAGCGCGCCATGTCCTCGGCGGGCAGGTAGATCCGGTCGCGACCGAGGTCCTCGGTGACGTCCTGGAGGTGCTCGGCGATCTGCAGCGCGGTGCAGACGGCGTCCGAGCGGCGTACCCGCTCCGGGCTGGTGGTTCCGGTGAGGGCGAGGACGAGCCTGCCGACCGGGTTGGCGGAGAGCTCGCAGTACGCGAGGAGTTCGTCCCAGGTCGCGTAGCGACGGACCTTCTGGTCCTGCCGGTTGGCCTCGATCAGCCCGAGGAACGGCTCGGGCGTGAGCGCGCGACGGCGCACGGTGGGGCGCAGGGCGAGCAGCAGGGGGTGGCGGGGATCTTCCCCGTCGGTGGAGAAGACGCGGCGCAGGTCCGCCTCGAAGGCGTCGAGCATGGCGAGCCGGTCGTCGCTCCGTCCGGGCTCCAGGCCCAGGTGGCGGGCGTCGGCGCCGCCGGGGGCGAGGTCGCCGTCACCGATGTCGTCGACGAGCCGGGCGTATCCGTAGACCGCCATCAGGTCGTCGCGCCAGGCGCGGGGCAGGAAGAAGGGAGCCACGGGAAAGTTCTCGTCCGCGGCCTTGTCGAGCGTGGCGACCGGGGGCGCCTGACGGGTACGGGTCACGTCGTACCGCCCGGCGCGGGGACGGCGAAACCACGTCGGAGCTGGAGATTGTCCGTCATTGCCGTCACATCTCCCGTTCTACACTGCTGACCCAAAACATCCCTTTTCGGACACGCCGCCCGACCTGCCGAGTGCCCCGGCGCACCCTGGTCGCGTGCTGTGGGCGTATCGGCACACTTGCCGCGAATCAGCACCGGTACAGCTTACGTTGTACGGCTCACACGGCATCGACCGGGTGTTGCGCGCCGTCGCTCCCGGCTCCCGGACACCCAACCTTCCACGGTGCCCGGACACTTGGCATCGTCCGCCAGGTGGAGAAGCGATCTCCGGCTACCACCACAGGCGGACGGGCCGGACACCCCGGGCGACCCGCCGGGCGAAGCGTTTCGCCCGGCGTCACCCGCGGCATCCGGCCCGCGGTCCCCGGACCGGTTACTTGCCGGTCTCCCGCTCGTAGGCCCGGAGGACTTCCTCCGTCGGGCCGTCCATGAGGAGCTCGCCCTTTTCCAGCCACAGGACCCGGTCGCAGGTGTCTCGGATCGACCCGTTGTTGTGGCTGACCAGGAAGACCGTGCCGGCCTCCTTGCGCAGCTCGCGGATGCGTTCCTCGGAACGGACGCGGAACTTCCGGTCACCGGTCGCCAGCGCCTCGTCGATCATGAGGACGTCGTGATTCTTGGCCGCCGCGATGGAGAACCGCAGGCGGGCCGCCATGCCGGAGGAGTAGGTCCGCATGGGAAGAGTGATGAAGTCGCCCTTCTCGTTGATCCCGGAGAAGTCCACGATGCCGTCGTAGCGGGAGCGGATCTCCTCGCGGGTCATCCCCATGGCGAGTCCACCGAGCACGACGTTGCGCTCGCCGGTGAGGTCGTTCATCAGGGCGGCGTTCACGCCGAGGAGCGAGGGCTGGCCGTCCGTGTAGACCCGGCCCTTCTCGGTCGGCAGCAGGCCGGCGATGGCGCGCAGCAGCGTCGACTTGCCGGAACCGTTGGTGCCGATGAGACCGATGGCCTCGCCCCGGTAGGCGGTGAAGCTGACCCCGCGCACGGCGTGGACCTTGCGGATACCGCGGGGCTCCCCCTTGCCGCGGCGGACCATGCGGCTGAGGGCGGCGGTCGCGCTGCCCCTGCCGCCGCCTCCGCCGTTGACGCGGTACACGATGTGGACGCCGTCCGCGATGACGGTGGGGACCCGCCCCTGAGTGTTGTCGTCAGCCACGGCCGTACCGTTCCTCTGCCTTCCAGAAGTACACGAAGCCCAAGGCGCCCACCACGAGCGCCCAGGCGGTGGCGACGGCCCAGACGTGGGCCGGGAGGTTCTCCGCGCCGTAGCCGTCGATGAGGGCGAAGCGGACCAGGTCCATGTAGACGGCCGCGGGGTTGTACTGGAGCACGTTGGCGATCCACTGCGGCTTGTCCTGGAGCATCACCGTGATGGAGAACATGACGCCGGACGCGTACATCCAGGTGCGCATCACGAACGGCATCAGCTGCGCCAGGTCGGGGGTCTTGCTCCCGAGGCGGGCCATGACCATCGCCAGACCGGTGTTGAAGCAGAACTGGAGGACCAGGGCGGGGATCACCAGCAGCCACGAGAGAGTGGGGTAGCTGCCGAACGCCACGGCGACCGCCACCAGCACGATCATCGAGAACAGCAGCTGCTGGAGCTGCTGGAGGGAGAACGAGATCGGCAGCGAGGCCCGGGGGAAGTGCAGGGCCCGCACCAGGCCGAGGTTGCCGGAGATCGCGCGGACACCCGCCATGACCGAGCTCTGGGTGAACGTGAAGACGAAGACGCCGGTCACGAGGAACGGGATGAAGACGTCCTGGCTCATCCCCTTCCGCGTGCCGAGGATCAGGCCGAAGATCAGGTAGTAGACCAGCGCGTTCAGCAGCGGGGTGGCCACCTGCCACAACTGGCCGAGCTTGGCCTGGCTGTACTGAGCGGTCAGCTTCGCCCGGGAGAACGCCATGATGAAGTGGCGGCGGCCCCAGAGCTGGCGGACGTAGGCGATCAGCCCCGGCCGGGCCCCGCTCACGGTGAGGCCGTACTTCTCGGCCAGCTGCGCCGGGCTCAGCCCCTCGTCGGCCGACGGCGGGACGCTCATGGCGACCAGCCCGTCATGCGTTGTGTCACTCACAGATGGAAACTCTCGTCTTCGATCCACGCGGCCGGTGAAGGAGCGCGGCGCAGGCGGACAGGACCCGGAAAGGAATGCATACGGATCCCATGGTCTCAGAACCAGTCGGTCGGCCTTTGATCGGGCGGCCACGCCCTGGCACGCACGCTTCCCGCGTTGCCGGAACGTCCCCGTGGCTCCGCCACGAGGCCATCCCGCCGCCTTGGAGTCGCACGCACCGGACCCGTCCACGACCGTTCGAAGGCCACCCGACAGGTCTCGGAGCCGGTCAGATCACCGGGGGACGGCCCAGTTTCGTCAGCCGCCAGACCGTGCGCCACCTCATGGGGCGCCGGGGGCCGCAGGGTGTCGCCCATCCTTCGCGGAAACCGCCGGACCACGCCTTGAGGGCGGGCAGCGAGGGGCGCCGCACCAGAGTGAGCAGAACCCATGTGCCCAGGTAGACCGGGACAAGCGGGGCGGGAAGGTTGCGGCGGGCGAGCCAGACCCTGTTGCGGGCCACCATCCGGTGGTAGACGGCGTGCCGGGAGGGTGCGGTGGCGGGATGGCTGAGCACCATGTCGGCGCGGTAGTCGATCAGCCACCCCGCGTCGAGCGCCCGCCAGGCGAGGTCGGTCTCCTCGTGGGCGTAGAAGAACGCGTCGGGCAGCCCGCCGACCTCGGCGAGCACGGCGGTGCGTACCGCGTTGGCGCCGCCGAGGAAGGTCGTCACCCGGGAGGAGCGCATCGGATCCGAGGCGCGCAGCCGGGGGACGTGCCGTCGCTGGGTGACCCCGGTCTCGGGGTCGGCGATGCGGAAGCTGACGATGCCGAGCTCCGGGTCCTCGGCGAAGGCCCGGCGGCAGAGTTCGGCGGTGTCGGTCCGCGGGAGGCGGCCGTCGTCGTCGAGGAAGAGCAGCACGTCGACATCGGTGCCGCCGGGGCCGAATGCCTCGATGCCGACGTTGCGGCCGCCGGGGATGCCGAGGTTCTCGGGGAGTTCCACGGTCCGGACGCCTTCGGGGACGTCCGGTACGGGGGCACCGTTGCCGACGACCACAACCTCGATCCGGTCGCCGTCCTGGGCGGCGACCGAATCGAGGAGGGCGCGCAGCTCCATGGGCCGGTTGCCCATGGTGATGATGACCGCGCCGAGTTTCATGGGGTTCTCACTTCAGACGGCTGGACGCCAGGATCGACACCAGGTGCAGAACGGTCTGGAGCAGGGCGATGCCCGCGAGGACCGCGACCGCGAGACGGGTGAAGAAGAGATCGTCCCTGATCATGTCGGCGATGGCGGCGGCCAGGACGACCAGGGACGCCTCGACACCGAGGATCAGGCGGTGGAACTTGAGCGCTCCGGCGGCGCGGCGGGCGAACGCCATGCCCGACGAGCGGGGCTCGGACGCGGCTTCCTTGACGGGCGGCAGCCCGCCCTGGTGGCGCGCCACTCCGACGAGGTCGGTCTCCGCCTTGATCAGGATGGCGCCGAGGGCGGCGAGGGTGCCGAGGAACGCCCAGAGCCAGTCGATCCGACCGGTGCCGAACATGTCGGCGGCTCGGAGGCCGAGCCCGACGAGTACGGCGGCGTCGCACAGGTAGGCGCCGACCCGGTCGAGGTAGACCCCGCCCAGCGAGAACTGCTTCTTCCAGCGCGCCACCTCACCGTCGACGCAGTCGAGCAGCAGGTAGAGCTGCACCATGACCACGCCCAGCACCGCTCCCGGTATGCCGGGGACGAGCAGCGCCGGCGCGGCGAGCACGCCCGCCACCGTCATGACGTAGGTCAGCTGGTTGGGGGTGATCCGGGTGTTCACCAGGTGCCGGTCGATGCGCAAGGAGATCTCGCGCATGTAGAGCCGCCCTCCCCAGTGCTCACCACTGCGCCGGTCCTTCACGCCCGGGGGGTGCACGACCGGACGGAGTTCAGCTACGGATGGCTTTTGCATAGTCGGCGTACGCGTCCCTGATCTGGTCGGTGGACAGGTTGAGGTGCTCCAGGATCGTGAAACGTCCCGGGCGCGTCCGAGGGGCGAAGTCGACCACCTCGACGAACTCGTCGGCGGTGAAGCCGATCTCCTCCGGCAGCACGGGCAGGCCGTGGCGGCGGAAGACGACTGCCATCTGCTGCGACTGGTCAACGGCGCCGCGCAGGTGCATGGCGAAGCAGGCGCCGAGGCCGACCTGCTCTCCGTGGCTGGCGGCGCGCGCGGGGTGCAGCAGGTCGAAGGCGTGGTTGATCTCGTGGCAGGCTCCGGAGGCGGGGCGCGAGTCGCCGGCGACCGCCATCGAGATGCCGGTCAGCACCAGGCCCTCGGCCAGTACCTTGAGGAATTCGTCGTCGGCGATGCCACCGGGGTGGCGCAGGACCGCCTCGCCCGCCTGGCGTGCCATGGCGGCGGCGAGCCCGTCGACCTCTTCGCCGTTGACCCGCTGGGCAAGTTCCCAGTCGGCGACGCAGGAGATGTTGGAGACGGCGTCCCCGATCCCGGACCGGATGTACCGGGCCGGTGCCCGGCGGACCACGTCGAGGTCGATCACGACGGCGATCGGCGTGGGCACACCGTAGGAGCCGCGGCCGTTGTCGTTGTCCAGGGTGGCGACCGGCGAGCAGAGGCCGTCGTGCGAGAGGTTGGTGGCCACGGCGACCAGGGGGAGCCCGACGCGTGCGGCGGCGTACTTCGCCACGTCGATGATCTTGCCGCCGCCGAGGCCGACCACGGCGTCGTACCGGTTGCCCTTGATCCCGTTGGCGAGCCGCACGGCGGAGTCGATCGTACCGTCGCTCACGGAGTACCAGTCCGCTCCGGGCAGGAGCGGCGCGAGCCGGTCCTTCAGAGCGCGGCCGGAGCCGTCACTGATCGCGATGGCCAGCTTGCCCGAGGTCGAGATCCGCTGGTCGTGCAGGACCCCCGCCAGGTCGTCCATCGCGCCTCGGCGGATGTCGACGACCAGCGGGGAGGGGATGAGCCGGGTCAGTACTGGCACGCGATCTCACGGCCCTTCGCGAGGTCCGCGTGGTTGTCGATCTCCACCCAGGTCACCTCGCCGATGGGGGCGACGTCGACGGTGAAGCCGCGGTTGACCAGCTCCTGGTAGCCGTCCTCGTAGTAGAGGTCGGGGTCGCGCTCGAACGTCGCCTTCAGGGCGTCGGCGAGCTCCTCGGCGGCCTCGGGCTCGATCAGGGTCACGCCGATGTACTCGCCGGTGGCCGTCGCCGGGTCCATCAGCTTGGTGATCCGCGAGACGCCCTTCTCGTCGGTGATGACCTTCATCTCCTCGTCGGCGAGGCTCTTCACCGTGTCGAGGGCGAGGATGATCCGGCGGCCTTCGCCGCGCGCCGCGAGCAGGGTCTCTTCGACGGAGACGGGGTGCACGGTGTCGCCGTTGGCGAGGATCACGCCGCGCGCCAGCACCTCACGGGCGCACCACAGGGAGTAGGCGTTGTTCCACTCCTCGGCCTTGTCGTTGTCGACCAGGGTGATCGAGAGGCCGTACGTGGCCTCCAGCTCGGCCTTGCGGGCGTACACGGCCTCCTTGCGGTAGCCGACGACGATCGCGACCTCGGTCAGACCGACCGCGGCGAAGTTGGCCAGGGTCAGGTCGAGCACGGTCTTCTCCCCGTCCACCGGCACGAGTGCCTTGGGGAGGGTGTCCGTGTAGGGGCGCAGACGTCGTCCTGCACCGGCTGCCAGCACGAGGCCGATCATGCGAGTTCTCCTTCGTCGTGTACGGCGGGGGCCGAGGAGGACACCCAGAACCGGATGGATTCCGCGGTCACCACCAGAGCCACGGCCGCGGCGAGCGCGGTGAGGGCCGTGGTGAAGCTGGTACGGGTGCCGAGTACGGCGGCGAACAGGGCCACCACGAGGGTGCGGCCCTCGTGCCCGAGGACGGTGCGGACCAGCCACTGCGGCGGGGCTCCAGTGCCGCCCCGGATCCGGTACACCGTGTCGTAATGATGGTAGGCGACCGCCGCGACCAGACCGAATGCTGCGGGAACGGCGTGCGGTACGCCACTGCGGGCAGCCAGGGCCAGCACCGTGCAGTACTCGGCCGCCCGGAAGAAGGGGGGGACGAGCCAGTCGAGCGCGCCCTTGAGGGGGCGGGACACGGCGAGTCCTCCGAGGAGCGTGTACACCCCGGCGGCGGCCACCGGCCACCAGCTGCCGAAGGGGGCGAGGAGGGCCGTCGCGAGCATCGCGCCGCTGCCCACCAGGGCCAGCAGCGGCGCGGTGAAGCCGCCGCCCGGACGGCGGACCGCGGCCGCCACGGCCTGGGCGAGGGGGCCGGAGTCTGCGAGGTCGGCCAGGGCGCGTGCGGCGCGGTCGGTGCGCCGCGCCTTGCGGGTGAGCGAACGGAGCAGCCGGCCGGCCGTGGTGTAGCAGGCGGCCAGCGAGCAGCCGACGAGCAGGGCGTAGAAGACGATCCGGGGCGAGGTGACCGCGGTCAGCACGGCGATCATGGCCCAGCGCTCACCGATGGGGAGCACGATCATCCGGCGCAGCCAGACCGTCCAGCCGACGCTGTCGAGCCGGTCGGAGAGGGCGGCGGTGGGGCTGGTGTTGGAGACCGCGTCGTGGTTGGCCTCGTTGAAGGAGAAGTCGACGACGTGCCGGCACGCCTGGAGCACCATGGCGCCGAGCGCGAGGGCCCACACGTCGTCGCTGTCGCCGCCCGCCATGTGCGAGGCGCCGATCGCGAGGCCCGCGTAGTAGGCGTACTCCTTGGCGCGGTCGAAGGTGGCGTCGAGCCACGCGCCCATCGTCGAGTACTGCAGGGAGTAGCGGGCGAGCTGCCCGTCGGTGCAGTCGAGGACGAAGGAGAAGAGGAGCAGCAGCCCGGCGGCCATGAATCCGGGCCGGGTACCGGTCGCCGCGCAGCCGGCCGCGACGAGCGCGGTGATCAGCGAGGCGGTGGTGACCTGGTTCGGGGTGAGTCCGCGTCGCGCGCACCAGCGGGCGATGTAGCGGGAGTACGGGCTGATGAAGTGGGTGGTGAAGAAGCCGTCGTGCGCCTTCACCGCGCTGCGCAGCCGTACCGCCTCGTCGTCCACGGCCGCGACGGCCGCCCGGGCCTCGGCCCGCTCCTCGGGGGTGGTGGGGACGGTGGCGGTGAGCGAACCGAGTTCGGGGCGCTGCACGGCCGTCCCCTCGGCCTCCAGGGCGAGCGCGATGCGGCCCGGGATCGTG
Source organism: Streptomyces sp. NPDC060198 (assembly GCF_042728415.1). NCBI lineage: Bacteria > Bacillati > Actinomycetota > Actinomycetes > Kitasatosporales > Streptomycetaceae > Streptomyces > Streptomyces sp. NPDC060198. Next base: position 15,541 of record NZ_JBHWZJ010000073.1, read on the forward strand.
CGGTCCTTTGTGCGGTCCGGTGCGCCGACCTCGGCCACCGGCCGTCCGGCGCCGACCGCGGCGGCGGTGCGGTCCATCGCGCGCAGCAGTGCTGCCCGCGCGTCGGACTGCACCGTCAGCGCGCCGGGGACACCGGCTGCGGCGAAGCGGGGATCGGTCAGTCCGAGGCGCAGGGCGTGGACGTGGCCGACGAAACGGGGGTCCACGAGGGCGACGCGGTGGCCCGCGGGAACGTCCCTGAGGAGTGCGGCGGCTTCACCGGCGTCGGCGGCCGGACGGACGTCGAAGCCGAGGGCGCGCAGGTCGTCCTCGATCGACGAACCGGCTACCGGCACACCGGTGAGAATGGCGGTCGACAGACGAACTCACTCCTTGGATCCGGGCATGGACGGGCACGCGGTGCGGCCCGGAAACGGGCCGGCGAGCCTGCGGCACATCGGCAGAGGCTATCGGATGAACAGAAGGTTGAGTTCACTGCCCATTTATGCTCTGTTCGGGTCAGTCCTGCACCCCGTTCGCCGCTTAGTGATCATCCTCCTCGATCGGCCCCCCGCGCGACAAACCCCGGTGCGACCGCCGAGGGACACCGCCCGGGGAACGACCGCACACCGTCTAGGCTGATCGGCATGACGTGGCTGATCACTGGCGGTGCGGGATACATCGGGGCACACGTGGCGAGGGCCATGGTCGCCTCCGGCGAGAAGGCAGTCGTGCTCGACGACCTGTCCACGGGCGTGGCCGAGCGGCTCCCGGCGGACATCGAACTGGTACGGGGGTCCTCCTCGGACCGCGCGGTGGTGGACCGGCTGCTGGCCGGCCACGCGGTCACGGGTGTGGTGCACCTCGCGGGGAAGAAGCGGGTGGACGAGTCGGTCGAGCGTCCGCTGATGTACTACCGGGAGAACGTCGCCGGGCTCGGCGTCCTGCTGGAGGCCTCCGCCGCGGCGGGTGTCCGCTCCTTCGTCTTCTCCTCCTCCGCCGCCGTCTACGGCGTGCCCGAGGCCGACGTGATCACCGAGGACACCTGCTGCGCGCCGATCAGCCCGTACGGCGAGACCAAGCTCGCGGGCGAGTGGCTGGTACGTGCCACGGGCCGCGCCCACGGGATGTCCACGGCCTGCCTGCGCTACTTCAACGTGGCGGGCGCCGCCGAGCCGCTTCTCGCGGACACCGGGGCCTTCAACGTGATCCCGATGTTCTTCGACCGGCTGACGCGCGGCGAGGCGCCCCGCATCTTCGGGGCGGAGTACCCCACCCCGGACGGCACCTGCGTCCGGGACTACATCCACGTCGCCGACCTCGCCGACGCGCACCTGGCGGTCGCGCGCCATCTGGCGGACCGGGACGCTCCCGGCGACCTGACGGTGAACGTCGGACGCGGCGAGGGCGTCTCGGTGCGCGAGCTCGCCTCCCTGGTGGCCGAGGTGACCGGGAACCGTACGGAACCGGTCGTGGAGGCCCCCCGCGCGGGTGACGCCGCGAAGTCGGTGGCCTCGGCGGCACGGATCGCGGAGGAGCTCGGCTGGTCGGCGCGCCGGGGGGCGCGGGAGATGGTGGAGTCCGCGTGGGAGGGCTGGCTGCTGCACCATCCGAAGGCCGGTCACCGATAACAACCCCTCGCACATTTGTGCAGGTCAGAGCAGACGACAACGGTGTTCAACACCGTGTTGCCCGATACCCCCCGCCCGTAGTTCACTGGGCTTCGTCGGGCGGCGACGGCCCGAGGGCTGTTCCGCATTTCCTGCCGCACCCGCCAGGAAGTGCGGGACAACCCTGAGCCTTACCACCGTCTGGAGGCATGCGCATGGGGGCCGGCCACGACCACGGTCACACGCACGGCACACCCGCGACGGCTTCGGCCGCGTACCTGGGGCGGCTCAGGATCGCCCTGGGGATCACCCTCGGCGTGATGGTCATGGAGGTCGTCGGCGGCGTGCTCGCCGACTCGCTCGCCCTGATCGCCGACGCCGCCCACGTGGCGACGGACGGGCTGGGCCTGGGCATGGCCCTGCTCGCCATCCACTTCGCCAACCGGCCGGCGGGACCGAACCGCACCTTCGGGTTCGCCCGTGCCGAGATCCTGGCCGCACTGGCCAACTGTCTCCTGCTGCTCGGCGTCGGCGGTTTCCTGGTCTTCGAGGCGGTCGACCGCTTCATCACCCCGGCGGACACCCGCGGCGGCCTGGCCATCGCCTTCGCCTCCGTGGGCCTGATCGCCAATCTGGTCTCGCTCACCCTGCTGATGGGCGGACAGAAGGACAGCCTCAACGTCCGGGGGGCCTATCTGGAGGTGCTCGCGGACACCCTCGGCTCGGTCACCGTCCTCGTCGCGGCGGGCGTCATCCTCGCCACCGGCTGGCAGGCGGCCGACCCGATCGCCTCCCTGGTGATCGGTCTGATGATCGTCCCCCGTACGGTGAAGCTGCTGCGCGAGACCGTCAACGTGCTGCTGGAGTCCGCACCGAAGGGGGTGGACATGGCGGAGGTACGCGCCCACATCACCGCCCTGCCCGGAGTGCTGGACGTCCACGACCTGCACGCCTGGACGATCACCTCCGGCATGCCGGTTCTCTCGGCCCACGTCGTCGTCCACCAGGAGATGCTGGACTCCATCGGACACGAGAAACTCCTCCACGATCTTCAGGGCTGCGTCGGCGGCCACTTCGACGTGGAGCACTGCACCTTCCAGCTGGAACCGAGCGGACACGCCGCCCACGAGGCGCGGCTCTGCAGGTGACGACGGGGAGTCCCCGCGCGTCCGCCCGGCTCGCGCGGGGGCTGACATGCCCGGACCCGAAGTACGGACAAGCGGCATTTGTGGGGCAGACTTGACCGGACTCCAGGGGTCCGGGCGCACAAGGCCGGGAACCAAAGCGAAGGATGGGTATGCCGACCACACCAGCCACCGCGACGCACAGCTCGTCGAACGGCTCCGCAGAAGCGATCATGCTCGAACTGGTCGACGAGAGCGGCACCACCATCGGCACCGCGGAGAAGCTCGCCGCCCATCAGGCGCCCGGCCGGCTGCACCGCGCCTTCTCTGTCTTCCTCTTCGACGAGCAGGGACGTCTGCTGCTCCAGCGCCGCGCGCTCGGCAAGTACCACTCCCCCGGCGTGTGGTCCAACACCTGCTGCGGCCACCCCTACCCGGGTGAGGCCCCCTTCGCCGCCGCCGCCCGGCGTACGTACGAGGAGCTGGGCATCTCGCCGTCCCTGATGGCGGCGGCCGGGACCGTGCGCTACAACCACCCGGACCCCGCGTCGGGCCTGGTGGAGCAGGAGTTCAACCACCTGTACGTCGGCCTGGCCCAGGACACCCCGGCGCCCGACCCCGAGGAGGTCGGCGAGACGGTGTTCGTGACCGCCGCGGAACTGGCCGAGCGGCATGCCGCGGGACCGTTCTCCGCGTGGTTCATGACGGTTCTGGACGCGGCCCGGCCGGCGATCCGTGAGCTGACGGGACCCTCCGCAGGCTGGTGAAGGCGCGCCCGGGTCGGACGGGGGCGGCGGGCGGTTCCCGGGAGGGGGCCCGCGGCCCCGCCGACAGGGGCGGGACGGGTCAGAGCGGAGTCCTCAGCGGGAGCACCGCCCAGATGATCTTCCCGCCGGTCGCGGTGTGCTCCACGTCGCACGTACCGCCCGCCTCGGCGGTGATCTCCTTCACGAGAAGCAGCCCGCGGCCGCCCGTCTGGGCGTGGTCGGTCTCCAGCGCGGTGGGGCGGTAGGGGTGGTTGTCCTCGACCGAGACCCTGATCCAGTCGGCGCCGATCGCCACCTCCACCGCCAGTTCGGGCGAGAGGAGGGCCGCGTGCTTGACGGCGTTGGTCGCCAGCTCCGAGACGATCAGCAGCAGCCCCTGGAGGATGTCGTCCTCCACGGGTACGCCCTGCCTGCCGACCAGGTCACGTACCGCGTGCCGGGCCTGCGGAACCGAGACGTCGACGGCGGGGGCGGTGAAGCGCCACACCCCCTCGTACGGCACGGGACGGGCCGGAACACTCCCGCGGCTCTCCATGATCCGGCACCCGCTCTCGGTTCGCGTATCTCTGACCACTGTCCGTTGACTGACGAGTGTCGAGAACCTCGGAGCTCAGGTCCGGCCACTGACAAGAAGTGGGCACCTATCGACTCGTATTGACCGACTACGTAATACGGCGTCGCATGTGGACTACTTCTCGCCACCTTCTGGGGCAATATTCGGCCTACTCCCGTCGCCGTCTCCGTCCGCCGCCATCTGCTCGGTGACCAGCCCGACGACCTGGCGGCCTCCCACGCCGATCGCGATCAGGCCCAGTCCGTCGAAAAGCAGCGAGAGCGAGAAGAAGAGCCCGAGGACGTACCGGCTGCTGTGCGGCCAGTCGAAGAGCACCAGCAGGCCCAGCAGCAGGCCGAAGGCGCCCTGCAGCAGCGTCCAGCCGAACTGTGGTCCACGCACCACGACCGAGCCGACGAGCCGGAACAGCCCCCCGGTGAGGAAGAGCAGGGCGGCGAACATGGTGAGCGCCTCGGCGCTGCCCCGCGGATCGTGGATCACGACCACCCCGGCCGCGATGTTCAGGGCCGCCACGACGAGGGCGAGCCAGAAGAACCTGCTGCCCCGGGACTGCACCGCGTGCGCCAGACCGACCAGGCCGCCGAAGAGCAGGAGCCAGCCGAAGAGCAGCATCGTGGTGAGCGTGGCCACGCCGGTGTGGACGAGACCCACGGCACCGGCGGCGACGAGCAGGACGCCGAGCACGACCAGCGTGCCGAAGCTGCGGTTGAGCTTCCTGCGCCGGCCCCGGGAATCGGCCATCGACAGCTCCTCGCGGTGCGTACGTACGCGGGCACCCCTGGTCGGATCATAGGAGCGAACGGTACGGATAGCATCCGGCGCATGGACCGCACCGAGCCACAGCTGGAACACACCGTCGCGGACGGGGTGGCGACCGTCGTGATCAGCAATCCCGCGAAACGGAACGCCATGACGGCCCCGATGTGGCGGGAGCTGCCCGTCCTGCTGGAACGGCTGGCGGCCGACGTCTCGGTACGGGTGCTGGTGCTCACGGGCGCGGGCGACACCTTCTGCGCGGGGGCGGACATCTCCTCCCTCCAGGAGCCCGGGAAGCTGACCTCGGAGCTCACGGTGGCAGCCGAGGAGGCGCTGGCCGCGTTCCCCCGGCCGACCCTCGCGGCCGTACGCGGCTTCTGCGTGGGAGGCGGCAGCCAGCTGGCGGCGGCCTGCGACCTCCGGTTCGCCGAGGAGGGAGCGCGGTTCGGCATCACCCCGGCCAAGCTGGGGATCGTCTACTCGTCCTCCTCGACCCGGCGGCTCGTCGGGCTGGTGGGTCCGGCGACCGCGAAGTACCTCCTCTTCTCCGGGGAACTGATCGGCACCGGGCGCGCCCTGCGCACGGGGCTGGTCGACGAGGTGCTGGCGCCGGCGGAGCTGGCCGGCCGGGTCGCGGAGTTCTGCCGCGTCCTGGCGTCCCGGTCCCAGCTGACCCAGGCGGCGGCGAAGGAGTTCGCCGCCGGCCGCACCGACCGGGACGCGTACTGGGCCGCGCAGGCGCGGACGAGCGAGGACACCGCGGAGGGCGTCAGCGCCTTCCTGGAGCGGCGGACACCGCGCTTCACCTGGACCACCTGACGTCCTGCGGCGCTCCGGCGCAGGCGGAAGCTCCGGCAGGGGTTCCCGCCATACCGACCAGTCGGTAATGTTCAGGCCATGAGTACTCTGCCGCCCCGCGCCGGCCGCCGCTGCCACAACGCCGTCAACCCGCTGCACTCCGCGCTCTTCTTCTCCCCGGACCTCTCCAGCGAGTTCGGCGCGCTGGGGATCGACGACCCCCGGGCCGCGTACTTCGCCGCCCGGGGCGCGGCCCTCGGGGCGGTCGGGGCCGGCGCGGTGACCTCGACCTTCTACAACTTCAGCCACGAACTGGTGACCCTGCACCTGCCTGCCATCTGGTCGGTCGCCTCCCCCGAGGCGGTGCTCGCCGCCAGGCTCCGCGCCGCCGACGCCACGCTCCGGCGCCTGCTCGGCGAGGAGATCATCGGCTCGTCCGAGATGGCGGAGGCCGCCGGCCTGGCGCTGCGGGCCGCCGAGGCGTGCACCCGCCACGCCCGGCCGCTGTACGCCGCCCACGCGGACCTGCCCGTGCCGGCCGAGCCGCACCTCGCGTTCTGGCACGCGGCCACGCTGCTGCGTGAGCACCGCGGCGACGGGCACCTCGCCGCGCTGCTCATCGCGGGCCTCGATCCGCTCGAAGCGCTGGTCAGCCACACCGCTACCGGCAAGGGCATGTCCCCGCGCTGGACCCTCGGCACCCGGGGCTGGCGCCGCGAGGACTGGGACGCGGCCTCCGCGCGGCTGCGCAAGCGCGGGCTGCTGGACGACGAGGGCTCCCTGACGGAGGCGGGCACCGCCCTGCGGGCGGAGCTGGAGGAGACGACGGACCGGCTGGACGAGGCGCCGTACGAGCACCTGGGCGCGGACGGGGTGGCCCGGCTGACCGAGCTGGGACGCGGATTCCTGTTCACCGCCGCCTCCGCGGGGGCGTTCCCCGAGGATCTGATCGGCAGGGGCTGAGCCCCCCGACGATTTCCGGCACGGGTTCCCGCCCGTCTTCGCGGAGGTCGCGCGACACGGCCCCCGGCCACCCGGCACAATGCAGGCGAAGGGGACCACCCCGAATGACGCCCGCCCCGGTTCGGAGCCCGCTCCGCACGGCGGGGCGGGCCGTCAGCAGAGCCAGCAGCACAGTAGTTACGAGAAGGCGAGCCGGGAACACCGTGACGACGTCCATCGAAGGCAGGATCGCCGAGGAACTCGGCGTACGTGAGCGACAGGTGACGGCAGCCGTCGCCTTGCTCGACGGCGGGTCGACCGTCCCGTTCATCGCGCGCTACCGCAAGGAAGCGACGGAGATGCTCGACGACGCGCAGCTGCGCACGCTGGAGGAGCGGCTGCGCTATCTGCGGGAGCTGGAGGGCCGCCGTTCCGCGATCCTCGAATCCGTCGCCGAGCAGGGCAAGCTCGACGAGGCCCTTGAGGCCCGTATCCGGGCGGCGGACACCAAGTCGCGCCTGGAGGACATCTATCTGCCGTTCAAGCCGAAGCGGCGGACGAAGGCGCAGATCGCCCGCGAGGCAGGTCTGGAACCTCTGGCCGACGGGCTGCTCGGTGACCCGTCCGTCGACCCGCTCGCCGCGGCGGCGGGGTTCGTGGACGCCGAGAAGGGGGTCGCGGACGGAGCCGCGGCGCTGGAGGGCGCCCGGTCGATCCTCGCCGAGCGCTTCTCCGAGGACGCCGACCTGACCGGCGAACTGCGCGAGCGGATGTGGACGCGCGGCCGGCTCGCGGCGAAGGTGCGTGCGGGCAAGGAGGAGGACGGATCGAAGTTCGCCGACTACTTCGACTTCACCGAGCCCTTCACCGCACTGCCCTCGCACCGCATTCTCGCCATGCTCCGGGGCGAGAAGGAGGACGTGCTCGATCTGGTGCTGGAGCCGGAGGAGCCCTCCCAGGAGCCCGGCCCGTCGGGGTACGAGAACATGGTCGCGCGCCGCTTCGGCATCGCGGACCGGGGACGGCCCGGCGACAAGTGGCTCGGCGACACGGTCCGCTGGGCCTGGCGGACCCGCATCCTGGTGCACCTCGGCATCGATCTGCGGCTGCGGCTGCGCACCGCGGCGGAGGATGAGGCGGTACGCGTCTTCGCCTCCAACCTCCGCGACTTGCTGCTGGCCGCTCCGGCGGGCACCCGGGCCACACTGGGGCTCGACCCCGGCTTCCGTACGGGCGTGAAGGTGGCGGTCGTCGACGCGACGGGCAAGGTGGTGGCGACCGACGTCATCCACCCGCACGTCCCGGCGAACCGGTGGGAGGAGTCACTGACGAAGCTGGAGCGGCTCTGCCGCACACACTCCGTCGACCTGATCGCGATCGGCAACGGCACGGCGTCCCGCGAGACGGACAAGCTGGCCGGTGAACTCTGCGACAAGCACCCGGAGTTGAAGCTCACGAAGGTGATGGTGTCGGAGGCGGGCGCCTCGGTGTACTCGGCGTCGGCCTTCGCCTCGCAGGAACTCCCGGACATGGACGTGTCGTTGCGCGGCGCGGTGTCGATCGCCCGGCGACTCCAGGACCCGCTGGCCGAGCTGGTGAAGATCGACCCGAAGTCGATCGGTGTCGGGCAGTACCAGCACGACCTCTCCGAGGTGAAGCTCTCCCGCTCCCTGGACGCGGTGGTCGAGGACTGTGTGAACGGGGTCGGCGTGGACGTCAACACCGCTTCCACACCGCTGCTTTCACGGGTTTCGGGGATCAGCTCCGGACTCGCCGAGAACATCGTCGCGCATCGGGACGCGCACGGCCCCTTCCGCTCCCGCAAGGGGCTCAAGGACGTGGCCCGGCTCGGCCCGAAGGCGTACGAGCAGTGCGCGGGCTTCCTCCGCATCCGGGGCGGGGACGACCCGCTGGACGGGTCGAGCGTGCACCCGGAGGCGTACCCGGTGGTACGCCGGATGGTGAAGACGGCGGGCACCGAGGTCGCTTCCCTCATCGGCAACACCGACGTGCTGCGGTCGCTGCGGGCCGACGCGTTCGTGGACGACACCTTCGGTCTGCCGACGGTGACCGACATCCTGAAGGAGCTGGAGAAGCCGGGCCGTGACCCGCGTCCGGCCTTCAAGACCGCCACCTTCAAGGAGGGCGTCGAGAAGATCGGCGACCTGGAGTCCGGGATGATCCTGGAGGGCGTGGTCACCAACGTCGCCGCGTTCGGCGCGTTCGTCGACATCGGCGTCCACCAGGACGGGCTGGTGCACGTGTCGGCGATGTCGAGGACCTTCGTGAAGGACCCGCGCGACGTCGTGAAGCCCGGGGACATCGTGAAGGTCAAGGTCATGGACGTCGACGTCCCACGCAAGCGGATCTCGCTGACGCTGCGGCTGGACGACGAGGCGGCGGCAGGCGGCCAGGGCGGCGGCAGGCGCGAGCGGGACACGGCACCGGGCCAGGGCGGCCGGCCTCCGCGCCAGCGCCAGTCGGACGGCGGCGGGCGCCGTCAGGGCGGTGAACGGCGCGGCAGCGGTACGGGCGGCGCCCGGCCCTCGGCGGCGCCCGCGCCCGCCAACAGCGCGATGGCGGACGCCTTGCGGCGCGCCGGCCTCACGGACCCGGGCCAGGGCGGCAGGAAGCGCTGACGGAGCACGC